>JACOVF010000008.1 GCA_016177465.1 Gemmatimonadota bacterium | reverse complement strand
GGGATGCGGATGAGGTGACCGTCGTTCGAGGGGGTCAGGCCTAAGTCGGAGGCGAGGATCGCCTTTTCGATCGTCTTGAGGATCGCCTTATCCCAGGGCTGAATGGTGAGGAGCTTCGGCTCGGGGGCCGTAACGCTCGCCACCTGGTTGAGCGGTATCTCACTGCCGTAGGCTTCCACCCGGACGAAATCGAGGAGCGCGGTCGTCGCCTTGCCGGTCCGCACAGTGGAGAACTCGCGCTTCACCGCCTCTACCGCTTTGTCCATCAGCTGCTTCGCCTGTTTGACGTGGTCCGCGAGGGTCATTGCACGATGGTGCCGACGCGCTCCCCGGCTAGCACCTTGGCCGTCGCGCCGGGCTGGTTGATGTTGAATACCACGATGGGGAGCCGGTTCTCTTTGCATAGCCCGAAAGCGTTCGCGTCCATCACGGCATAGCCGTTCACCAGGGCGTCCTGGAACGAGAGCGCCGGCAGGAACTTCGCCGCCGGATCCTTCTTGGGGTCCGCCGTGTAGACCCCGTTCACGTTGGTCGCCTTCATGAGGACCTGAGCTTCGATCTCGAGCGCCCGCAGCACGGCGGCGGTATCCGTCGAAAAGTACGGGTTTCCCGTGCCCCCGGCGAAGATGACCATCCGCCCCTTCTCCAGGTGCCGCACGGCGCGGCGCCGGATGTAGGGCTCCGCCAGCTCCTCCATGCGGATCGCCGTCATCACCCGGGTGTCGACGCCCTTCTTCTCCAGGATATCCTGCAGCGCCAGGGCGTTGATCACCGTGGCGAGCATGCCCATGTAATCGGCGGACACGCGGTCCATCCCCTGCTGGCTGGCCGTGGTGCCCCGGAGGATGTTGCCCCCACCCACCACCAGGCCGAGCTGGACGCCGGTGGCTGCAACCTGCTTCAGCTCGTCGGTCAGCCGGTCGATGACGCCGAAGTCGATCCCCGAGCCGCCGGCGCGTCCGCCGGCGAACGCCTCGCCTGAAATCTTGAGGAGCGCGCGCGGGTAGGCCAGTTTCGCCACTCAGCTCCCCCCAAGCTCGAACCGCGCGAACCGCCGCACCCGGACGTTCTCGCCGGTCTTGGCGGCGACCTGCTTCACCAGCTCGCCCACGGTCTTCGAGTCGTCCTTGACGAATTTCTGCTCGAGCAGCACCCGCTCCTCGTAGAACTTTTTCAGCCGGCCCTCGACGATCTTGGCCTTCACGTGATCGGGTTTCCGCTCCTCGGCGACCTGGGCCGCGTAGATCCGCTTCTCCTGCTCGAGCACGTCGGCCGGGACGTCTTCCACCCGCACGGCGATGGGCGCCGCCGAGGCGATGTGCAGGGCCACATCCTTCGCGAGCTCCCGGAAGTCCGCGGTGCGCGCGACGAAGTCGGTCTCGCAGTTCAGCTCGACCAGCACTGCGACCTTGCCGTTGAAGTGCACGTAGGACTCGATGACGCCCTGCATGGCCTGGCGATCGGCGCGCTTATCGGCCTTAGCGATGTTCTTCTTGCGGAGGATCTCGGCGGCCTTGTCGAGGTCCCCGCCCGCCTCCTCCAGCGCCTTCTTGCAGTCCATCATTCCCGCGTCCGTGCGGGCGCGGAGCTCCGCGATCTGCTTCGGCGTGATCTTCTCGGTCACCGGTGCCACTCCCTGGTCTCCTTATGAGAACGCCGCCCTCGCGCCGTGGGGCTGAGAGGGCGGCGGCTGGTGCTGCATCTCCTGGACGTCGGCCGGCTGCTAGCCTTCGCCCCCGCCACTCGATTCGGCCGGCGCCGCGGCCGGCGTCTCCTCGGACTTGAGCCGAGCCGCAATCGCCTCCGGCTTCGGCCGCCGCTTGCGGCGCGCCGGCTTCTTCTTGCGCTCGCCCTCGACCTCCGCCTCCACGCCCGTCTCGGTGGAGTACGTCGTGCCCTCGCCCTCCTCGGCGGCTTCGCGCAGCGGTTGCTGGCGCCGCGCCTCGGAAATGACGTCCGCGATCGCCGCGGCGAGGAGCGAGACGGCGCGGATCGCGTCGTCGTTCCCCGGGATCGGCACGGTGATCAGGTCGGGGTCGGCGTTGGTGTCCACGATCGCCAGGACCGGGATGCCGAGCTTGTTGGCCTCGGCCACCGCGATGCGCTCTTTCTTCGCGTCCACCACGAACAGGGCGCCCGGCAGCCGGCCCATGTTCTTGATGCCCGACAGGTTCTTCTCGAGCTTGCCACGCTCCCGGTCGAAGAGCAGCTGCTCTTTCTTCGTGTAGTTCTCGAACTCGCCCTCGGCGGTGCCCTGCTCCAGATCCTTCAGCCGCTTGATCTGCTTCTTGATCGTCTGGAAGTTCGTCAGCGTGCCGCCCAGCCAGCGCTCCGTCACGGAGTACGCGCCGCAGCGCTGCGCCTCGGCCTGGAGAATCGCCTTGAGCTGCTTCTTGGTGCAGACGAAGAGGACGCCTTCCCCCTTCAGCACCACGCCGCGCACGAGCTCCTGCGCCGCGTCGAGCTGACGGAGCGTCTTCTGGAGATCGATGATGTAGATGCCGCTGCGCTCGGCGAAGATGAACCGCCGCATCTTGGGATTCCAGCGGCGGGTCTGGTGCCCGAAATGAACACCGGCCTCCAGCAGGTCCTGCAACTGAGGCTGCGCCATGCACTCCCTTTCTTGGGTTGGTTCCGCCGTCGCTCTCATCTCCCGTCTCACTCCGCTGAGCGGAGACCCCGACGGGATCAAGCGACGTGTGAGATATGAATCTGTTTACCGCTTGCTGAACTGGAACCGCTTCCGCGCCCCGGCCCGACCGGGCTTCTTGCGCTCGACGACCCGCGGGTCGCGCGTCAGCAGTCCTTGCTCGCGGAGCTTCGTGCGGTGCCGCTCGTCCGCCACCACCAGTGCGCGGGCGATCGCCATCCGCAACGCGCCCGCCTGCCCGGTTACCCCGCCGCCCCGGCAGATCGCCTTCACATCGAACGCCCCCAGTGTGTCCGTCACCACGAACGGCTGCTGAATGTGCGACACGAGCGAGGGCCGCGGGAAGTAATCCCCCAACGTCCGCCCATTGACGTTCCACTTCCCCGAACCCGGGGTCAGATACACGCGCGCGACCCCCACTTTGCGGCGGCCGATCGCGTGCCAGCGCAGCTCCGGCGTGACCGCGCTCATCAGGCCTCCGCCACGGTGAGGGGCTGCGGCTGCTGCGCCGCGTGCGGATGACTCGGCCCGGCGTACACCTTCAGCATCTGCTTCACCTTCTGACGCGACAGAGTGGTCTTCGGTAGCATCCCCCACACCGCCTGCTCGATCACGCGCTCCGGATGCTTGCTCAGCACGGTGCGGACCGGGGTGAAGCGCTCGTGGCCCATGTACCCGGTGTGGCGGAAGTAGCGCTTCTGCTCCACCTTGCGGCCGGTGAGCTTCACCTGCTCGGCGTTGACGACGATGACGCAGTCCCCGCCGTTGACGTGCGGCGTGAAGGTCGGCTGATGCTTGCCGCGCAGGATCTGCGCGACGCGGCTCGCCAGGCGGCCCAGCGGCTGCCCGGCAGCGTCCACCACCCACCAGCGGCGCTCGATGTCCTGCGGCTTCAACGTAAACGTCTTCATTCCCTCAAGGCCCGTAAATTTGGCAGACGCCCAAGTTACCCGGGCCCTAAGGGCCTGTCAACCCAAGGGTTCCGTGGCTTCGACGGCTTCCACGGTGACCAACGGCGCCCCCTTTTCCACCGCCTGCCCCACCTCCACATGCACGCCCGTCACGACCCCCGCTCCGGCTGCGCGAAGCTCGTTTTCCATTTTCATCGCCTCGACGACGACGAGGCCGGCGCCGGGAGCCACTCGCTGGCCAGGCGCGACCTCGATTCGGACCACCAGCCCCGGCATCGGCGCCTTCACGACGCCTCCATGACCCCCGCCCGCCCGGCGCCCGATCAGCGCCTGAATCTGCCACGTCCGGTCATCCACGACTTCCACCTCCCACCGCTCTCCCACCGCCCCAAGCGCCCACCGGCCCACGCCCTCGAGCGGCTGGGCCGCGACGGTCCATGAGTCGCCCCCCATGAGGAGATGGTAGAGCGGTGTCCCGGGGATGGCCGCGAAGTGGGTCTCGGCCGCCACGCCGTCCACCATGACCCGTCCTCCTTCAACGTCCACGTCGAACCACCTCGCGCTGACCCGTACGTGGTATTTCACGCGGCTTCCAGGACGGCGACGGTCTCCACGTGGGCCGTCTGCGGGAACAGGTCGAAGGCCCGCACCGCGGTGAGGTGGTAGTTCACGCTCAGCCGATGCAGGTCGCGGGCGAGCGTCGCCGGATCGCATGAGAGATAGGCCACCCGTGGGACGGGCGCTGCGGTGAGCCGCAGCGTGACGTCCCAGTGCAACCCCGCGCGCGGCGGGTTCAGAACGACCACCTCGGGCACGGGCAGGCTCGGCAGCACGTCTTCGGCGCGGCCGGCGATGAAGCGCACCGGCGCGAGATTGGGTTGCTGTCTGGCCCAGGCGATAGCCCGTTCGTCCGCGTCCACACTCACGACTTGCGCCCCACGCTCGGCGAGGAGCCCGGCGGTGTCACCGATCCCGCCATAGAGATCCCACACCATCCGCCCGTGCACGTCGCCGAGCTGCTCCACCGCCCAGCGCTGGGCGATCCGGCCCATCTCGGGATTCGCCTGCTCGAAAGCCGTAGCGGGGAACCCGGCTTCTGGACCCGCGACGACCCGGGCGGCGCCGCCCTCCGGTTGCCACCAGCAGACGACCCGCTCTCCATCCGGTACCGCGGCGCGCAGCTTTGGGGCCCGGAGCCACGGCTCACCGGCGGACTCCACGATCACGTGTCGCCGGCCGTCGCGGTCGAGCTGCAGCGTGAGCCGCGACATCCGCTCGGGGAACAGCGACAGGTGCTGCCGTAGCTCGCGCCACAACGCCATCAGCCGCAGGTCCGTGATGTGGCAGTCGACGAGCGGGAAGACGGATCCAGGCCTGTCATAGGGGTGCAGTCCTACCGTTCGACGGCGACCGATAGGGAATCCTTTCGAGTCCGACCGTCCGGCCACCACCATGGAGATCTTGGCCCCGTACCGGGATTCCTCGATCGCCTCGACGATCTCAGGATCCGCAACGTCCAGCTTGCCAATGCGCCGCAGGGCATCGCCCACGATGGCGCGTTTGGCGGCGAGCTGGGTGTCGTACGACAGATGCTGCAGCTGGCAGCCGCCGCACCGGTCCTGGGTGTAGTGGGGACACGGCGGCGTGACGCGCGCCGCACCCGGCGCCACCACCTCGCCGACCTCCCCACGCCCGAACTTCCGGTGCAGCTTGAGGCTTCCTGCCCGCAGTCGCACACGCTCGCCGGGCGCCGAGCGGGGCACGAAGACCGCCCGGCCATCGGCAAGGTGCCCCACGCCCTCGCCGCCCGTGGCGATGCCGGTAATGGTCACGACCTCACTCATTGGCGGAGCCCCTCCTGCCGCGCCACAACCGCCCAGGTGGATGGGCGGATTGGCGAATGGTCGGAGTGGGCCTGCGGTCGGGCGGAGGTGCGTCGCTCATCGGCGAGCAAGGCGGCGGCCACGGCCACCGCGCGCTCGAGGCCGGGCATCAAGTCGCGCTCACGGAGCCGCGGGCCCGCGCGCTCGAGATAGGTGATGTCCACCTCGCCGCGCAGGAATTCCGGATCCTCCATCACCCGCAGGTGGAACGCCTGTGACGTGGGCAACCCGACGATGACCAGTTCGCCGAGCGCCTGCCGCATCCGCTCGATGGCGGCCTCGCGGGTCTCCCCCCAGGCGACGAGCTTGGCGATGAGCGGGTCGTAGTACAGCGTGACGGCGTTCCCCGCCTCGACGCCGCCGTCCCACCGGAGACCGGGTCCGGAGGGTACGCGCAGGTATTGCAGGACACCCGTGGCAGGCAGGAACTCGTTGAACGGGTCTTCGGCGGTGATGCGGCACTCAATGGCGTGGCCACGGGGATGGAGCGTGCCGGGATGCACCCGCATCGGCTGGCCACCGGCGATCCGCAGCTGTTCGCGCACGAGGTCGACCCCGTACACGAGCTCGGTCACCGGATGCTCTACCTGGATCCGCGTGTTCATCTCGAGGAAGTAGAACTCCCCGCCCGGCGCGAGGAGGAACTCGATCGTTCCCGCGCCGACGTACCCCACCGCCCCCGCAGCCGCCGTGGCGGCGTCCGACAGGCGGCGCCGCAGCGCGGGGCTCACCGCGACCGACGGCGCCTCTTCCACGAGCTTCTGGTGGCGGCGCTGGATGCTGCACTCCCGCTCCCCCAGGGCAATCACGCGGCCGTGCGCGTCGGCGAGGATCTGGATCTCGATGTGGCGGGGCCGCTCGAGGTACTTCTCGATGTACACGGCGCCGCCACCGAACGCCTTCACTGCCTCACTCCGCGCCGCCGCGAATGCCGACGCGATCTCTCCCTCGGCTGTGACGAGGCGCATCCCCTTCCCACCGCCCCCTGCCACGGCCTTGAGCAGCACCGGGTACCCGGTGCGCTTCGCCTCCCGCGCGGCCTCCGCGGCGTCCTGCAGCGGGCGGATAGTGCCGGGAACAATCGGCACACCCGCCGCCTGCATCCGGCGTCGGGCTTCGGTCTTGTCGCCCATCGCCTGGATCGCCTCCGCCGGCGGCCCGACGAACACCAGCCCGGCGTCGCGAACGGCGCGCGCGAACGTGGCACGCTCGGCGAGGAACCCGTAGCCGGGGTGGATCGCCTGGCAGCCGGTGGCGCGGGCGGCGTCGAGCAGCTTCGGGATGCTCAGGTAGGACTCGGACGCCGGTGGAGGACCCAGTAGGGCCGCCGCGTTGGCCGCGCGCACGTGCGGCGAAAGCCGGTCCGCCTCGGAGTACACGGCGACTGCCTCGAGGTGTTCTTCGTGGCAGGCGCGGATGATCCGCAGGGCAATCTCGCCCCGATTGGCGACGAGGACCCGGCGGATCACCTCCGGCACCCGGCTTCCTCCTTCACGCCGAATGTCGCCAGCGGCTCGCACAGCCCCGGCGTGGCTGCGGCCGCGCGGCGGTACAGTGCGAGCACCGGCCCCGCCCAGCTCTCCCGGGTGTCGAGCGCCAGGCGGACGGCCGCGAAGACGAAGTCCTGCGGCGGGACGCGATCGCCGCCTCCCCCGGGGCCCGTCACCCACACCAGGGGGCGCATGGCCCAGCGCATTCGGGCACGGGGTTCCGGCGGCCGCTCGAAGTCCATGCTAGCGCAGACCGGTCGCTGCTGCGCGAGGGCGCGGAGCGGTGTGGCCTCGCCGCGACCCTCGCGCGGGGGCCGCGGCAGCTTCAGCTCGCCGGCCAGACGATTGCGGAACACGGAGTCCGACACCCAGATGACGTACGGAAGGATGAGCAAGTCGGTCCGCAGCCCACGGGCGAACCGCATGTACCAGGCCGAGTATGTGTCGACATCGCCAGCGGTGAGCAGCACACCTTCGCGCGGGCAGGCGCGGAGCAGGTTCTCGCCCAGCTCCTGCAGCACCGGGAGCAGCCGCAGGTCTTCCGGGATCCCGTGCCAGGATTCGGCGGCGGCCTCGATGCCATCCTGCTCCCACGCCAGGAAGGCCTTCTCCGCCCAGACGAACACGCGGTAGGTACGCGCGGAGTCACCCTCGGGGGTCGCGGGCGCGAGCGCCGCCGCGCTCACGAAGGCGCGATCCGCGGTATCGAGCGCGGCGCGAGCCCAGCTCGTGTCGGGGGCCGCGGCATGCCGGTGGTAGGCGGTCGCGAGCCGCACGTAGGTCCGCCCGAGCGCGAACCACGCCGGGGCGTCGGTCGAGTCGCGCGCCACCCGGGCCCACAGCGCCGCCGCGGAATCGGCCGACGCGGACGGCATGCCCGGCGCCTGGATCAGCACGGCGACTAGGAGCTTACTAGAGAGGAATGTTCCCATGCTTCTTGGGGGGATTCCGGTCGCGCTTGGTCTCAAGGGTCGTCAGCGCATCGATCAGCCGCAGGCGGGTGTCGCGCGGATCGATGATGTCGTCGACGTAGCCGCGCGCCGCAGCCTGATAGGGGTGTGCGAACTTCTCCCGGTACTCCTGCGTCCGCTCTTCGGTGGCCTCCCCCCTGTAGAGGATCTCCACCGCCCCCTTCGGCCCCATCACGGCGATCTCCGCCGTCGGCCAGGCGACGTTGTAGTCGCCGCGGATGTGCTTCGAATTCATCACGTCATAGGCACCGCCGTACGCCTTGCGCGTGATCACCGTGAGCTTCGGGACCGTGGCCTCGCAGTAGGCGTAGAGCAGTTTCGCCCCGTGCTTGATGATGCCGCCGTGCTCCTGGGCGACACCGGGGAGAAAGCCCGGCACGTCCTCGAAGGTCACGAGCGGG
>JACOVF010000124.1 GCA_016177465.1 Gemmatimonadota bacterium | reverse complement strand
GGCGCGAAGCTCGGCGTGGTCCACTGCTCCGGCCGCACGAACTTCAGGCCGACGACCAGGAACAGGGCGATGATGCCCACCTTGATCGCCACCATCAGGGTGTTCACCCACGCGGATTCCTTCGTCCCGATGACGAGTAGCACGGTGATGAGGGCGACGATCGCGAAGGCGGGAAGGTTGAAGACGATGGGGACCGGACCGAGGTGCGGGGCGGCGTCGAGGAGCGCCGGGTCGTGCCACGCCGTGCGGAGATCGGTGAGCAACCAGCGCGGGAGCTCCATGCCCAGGCCGCGCAGCAGCGAGTCAAAGTAGCCCGCCCAGCCGATCGCCACCGCGATGTTCCCGACGGCGTACTCGAGGATCAGGTCCCAGCCGATGATCCAGGCGAGCAGCTCGCCGAGGGTCGCGTAGGCGTAGGTGTACGCGCTCCCCGAGATGGGGATCATCGCGGCGAACTCGGAGTAGGTGATGGCAGCGAGGGCGCTGGTGACCCCGGCGAGGACGAGAGACAGGACGATCGCGGAGCCTGCGCCGACGTGGCCCGAATCACCGCTGATGGCGGTGCCGATGGCGGCGAAGATGCCGGCGCCGATGATGGCGCCGATGCCCAGGGCGGTCAGTTGGAGGGGGCCGAGCGACCGTCTGAGCCCGCCCCCGGCTACGCCGTCGGCGACGCACTGGTCCACGGTCTTGCGGGCGAAGAGCTGGTGCATGCG
Source organism: Gemmatimonadota bacterium (assembly GCA_016177465.1). Classification (GTDB taxonomy): domain Bacteria; phylum Gemmatimonadota; class Gemmatimonadetes; order Gemmatimonadales; family GWC2-71-9; genus JACOVF01. The sequence goes on along the minus strand of JACOVF010000124.1, from coordinate 20,431 downwards.
CCTCCTGCGAGCCGCCAGTACTCAGTCGTCAGGACTCAGCCGTCAGCCGTCAGAAACTTCCTCGCTGATGGCTGACGGCTGATGGACGTCAGTGCTCGAGTTGAATCCGGAAAATGCTGGCCACCGGCTGGCCGTCCCGCGTCGTCGCGGGCCGGAACTTGTATCCCATCATGCGCTCCGTCATCTCCCTCCGGCAGCCAGCGTCCCGGGGGGGAGGATTCATTTCGACGCGCGACACGCGCCCGTCCACCCCGACCCAGAACCGCACGTAGAAACGGCCCCGGGCGCAGCTCGCAGGGAGGATGATCCCCAGCGGATTGGCGGGAAAAATGTAACCCCCTTCGCCCCCCGTTCCAGGGCCCTCGGCTGACCCAGTCCCCGTCCCCACCCCCGTCCCAGTGCCTCCGCCGGTGCCCGCGCCCTGCCCCGGCCCGCCGCCCGTCTCCTGGCCCGCGCCGGGGATCGTGGTAAGCGGGATCTCCTGTTTCGGCACTTCGATGCGGGCGAGATCCTCCACCTGAATGTCCGGGACCGGTAGCTGATCGACGGTGATCGCAGGCACCGGCGGCACGTCGACCGCCACCGGGGTAGACGCCGCCGGGAGGTTGAAGAACCGCGCGACGGGCCTACCACCCCCGCCGCCCCCACCGCGTGGTCCCGCACCCCCCGCGCCGAGCTCCAGCAGCGCCTCGGCACCGTGCCAGAAGATGGCGACGATGACGAGAACGTGGATCGCGAACGACACGACCGCCCCGATGCCGGACCGCCCGCGGCCACGAGGCAGTCGGTAGGCGGTGAACGGCGCGCGCGGGGAGCGCGGCGGCGGCGGGGACGGCGGGATGGCGGGCGCCACGGTCAGAGGCACGATAATAGATACCCCGGAAAAACGCGCAGGGGCGTAGAAAACGTGTAGGGGCGCAGCATGCTGCGCCCCTACACGTTCAATCCCCGTCCGGGCCCGCCCCCTATTGGCTCTTCGCCTCCGCGGGGGTAAACCCGATCACCTGGACGCCCGCGCCGTGGGCGATGTCCATCGCCTCGACCACGTCCTTGTACTTCCGGTTCGGCGCCGCCTTGATGAACAGCAGCTTGGCGGGTCGCTGGTCGTAAATCTGGTGGAACGTGCCGTCGAGCCCCGCGACCGTGACGGGCTGGTTGTTGACCGCGTACGAGCCGTCGGCCCGCAGCTCCAGGACGATCTGGTCGCTCTGCTGCTGCTTCTGCTGTTGCTGCTTCTGCTCGGGCGGCACCTGCACGTCGAAGGTGCGCCGCGACAGAGGCAGGGTGATCATGAAGATGATCAACAGCACCAGCAGCACGTCGATCATCGGGGTGACGTTGATGTCGGAGGTGAGGCCGCCGCCGGACCCCCCGGTCGCCATGGCCATGCGTCAGTGCCCTCCCTCGGTGCGAGGCAGGCGCTTTTGCTCGGTGATGGTCCCGACCACGCGGACGCCCGCCTTGCGGGCGATCTCCACCACCTCTTGCACCCGGGCGAAATCGATGTCCTCATGCGCCTTCAGGTACATGATCTTGTCCACCGTCCGGTTGGCGTAGATCGCGGCGAGCCGGTCGGGGAGGTCGGCATCACTGATGAAGCGCATCCCGGTGTACTGCCCGGTCGGCCCCATCAGGTCGATGTAGAACTTCCCCAGGATGTCGATCCCCAGGCGGATCTCCCCGTCCTGTTCCTCCCGCGAGGCAGGATTGGTTGCCCGGGGGATAGTGGCCTGGAACCCCGCGGTGATGGCCGGGGTCACGATCATGAAGATGATCAGCAGCACCAGCATCACGTCGATCATCGGCGTGACGTTGATGTCGGCGGCCACGGCCGCCTTGGTGCTACCGGCTGATAGGGCCACTGGACTGGGACGCCTTCTGCGTCTGGAATTCCTTGGTGAAGATCGACCGGCCGAACTCGCTGCCGACGCTCTTGATGAGGTAGTCGATCAGCTCCTTCGACGTGTAGGTCATCTCGACCGAGATGAAGTCGATCTTGGTCGTGAAGTAGTTGTACAACCACACCGCCGGAATCGCGACGAGCAAGCCGAACGCCGTGGTGATCAGCGCTTCGGCCACGCCGCCGGTGATCGCGGCGAGCGAGCCGGAGCCGCCCGCGGCGGACATGCCCTGGAACGCCGTCACGATCCCCATCGTGGTGCCAAGCAGGCCCACGAACGGCGCCGTGGCGCCCACGGTGGCCAGAATCCCGAGCCCCCGCTTCAGCTCCGCGGTGATGATCAGCATCTGGCGCTCGACCGCCCGCTCGGCCGAGTTGATGTCGGCGGCGGTGATCGTAGCGCGGTCGCGCAGCAGCGGCTTCACTTCGGCGAGCGCTTCACCGAGCACCCGCGCCACGTGGCTCTTCTTGCTCTTTTCGGCCACGTGGATGGCGCCGTCGAGCTGCTCTTCCTGCAGGTAACGCGAGAACTCGGGCGCGAACTTCCGCGTCTCCTTCGTCGACTTCCGCAGGTGCCACCACTTCGCGAAGGTGATCGACCAGTACCACAGCGACATGATCAACATGACGAAGACGATCGACTTGGCGAACAACCCCATCGACTGCCACAGTTCTGCGTAACTCATTCGGCGCTCCTTTGAAGCCCGTACGGGGAACGAAACAGCGTCACGGCTAACGACGCGTGATCTGGAAGTTGATCGGCTGCCGGATCAACACCCGGACCGCCCGGCCGCTCACGCGCGCGGGGCGGTACAACGACTTGAGGACCATGTTCTTCGCGGACTGATCGAACCCCGAATGTGGGCTCAAGATGATCTTGACCGAATTGGCCTCCACGCGCCCGGTCGTGTCGATAATCGCCTCGACGACGACCTGGCCCTGGATCCCCGCCTGCCGCAGCAGGTCGGGATAGACCAGCGGAGGCCCCGAGAGGCGCTCGGGACGCTCTTCCACCAGCGACTCGATGAACACCTGATTCCCGGTCGGGACAAGACCCGTCGCCAGGCCGCCCTCGACGCCCGTGCCGGAGTAATCCCTGGGGTCGAACTGCTCGTTCAGATTGACCGGCGGGATGTCGGTCGGGATTTCGGTAGGCGCGATCACCGTCTGGAAGCCCTTCAGAGGGACGTCCAGCACCACCTGCGGTTGCTCTTCCTCGGGCTTCTGCTCTTCCTGCTGGCTGAGGTAGACCATGGCCGTGTCGATCACGACCCCCGCATCGGTCTGGCCGGCGGACAGCGTCGCGTACACCACGGCGGCGATGATGGCGGTGTGCAGGAAGAGCGAGACAGTGCCGACCCCGAGGCCCTTCTTGACCTCGGTTTTCTTCTTGGACTCGATCAGGTTATCGAACACCGAGCAACCCTCCGGTGCGTGTGTGCGTACGGGACTGTGAAATACTACCGGCGCCGGCTAACCCGCTAGTAGTAGGCACATTACAAAACGATGACAACCGGGTGAGCCTCGGCTATCGGCGCCGCAGCGCGTACCCGCCTTCGTCCCGCTCACGTTCCCGGCTTGGGCAGCGTCACCATGAACGTCGTCCCCCGGCCTGGGCGGCTCTGCACCTCGATTGTCCCGCCGTGCGCCTCCGCGATCCACTTGCAGATGGCCAGGCCGAGTCCGGCGCCCGGGCGCTCGCCGGTGCGGGTGCGCGCGGAATCGGCGCGCCAGAAGCGGTCGAAGATGTGCGGCAGGTCCCCCGGCGCGATGCCGATCCCCGTGTCCGCCACGGCGAGAGTGACCTGCCCGTCGTCCTGCCCGAGCGCCATGCGCACGGTGCCGCCCTTCGGCGTGTACTTCACGGCGTTGGTGAGGAGGTTCAGGAGGAGCTGACGAATGCGGCTCCGGTCCACCGACACGACGACGGGCGACGGCGGCGTCTCCACACTCACCCGCACGCCGGCCTGTTCGGCGAGCAGCTCGCCCGTTTCCTTCGCCTCCTCGATGATCTCGCGGAGGTCCACCGGCTCCCTATGGAGGGGCGCCCGCCCCTCGTCGGCGCGCGCGAGGGTCAGCAGCGCGTCCACGAGCTCCGTCATCCGGTTCACCTCCTGGAGCGTCTCCTCCAGCACGGCGAGGGTGTCCTGCGGGAGCCCCGAGGTCGTAATGGCGCGCTCGACCCCGGCGCGCAACACGGTCAGCGGCGTCTTCAGCTCGTGGCTCGCCTCGGCGGTGAAGCGGCGCAGCGCGGTAAAGCTGCGTTCGAGGCGCTGCATCATCTGGTTCAGCGTCTCCGCCAGGCGCCCCACTTCGTCCTTGACCATCGGCTCGGCGAGGCGGCGATGCAAGCTGCGGCCGTCGGTGATCTCGCGCACCTCGGTGATGATGCGGTCCACCGGTTCGAGCGCGCGCCGCGCGATCCAGGAGCCCAGGATCACCGCCGCCAGCACGCCGAGCGGCAGGATGAGCACCATGGAGGAGAGCAGTTGCTCGGGGCCCAGCTCGGCGCTCTTCGTGTCCGCGCCGGCGAGGATGCCGCCGAACTGCGGGCCCAGCCCGGGGAGTGGGCGCACCACCCAGCGGATGGTCTGGCCGCTCGGCGCGAACCGCAGCGTGCCTTCTCCGCGCCGGGCGACGGCGGGCGGCAGCAGCCGCAGCAGCTGCTCCACCCGCTGGAACCCGAGCGCGCGCGCGTCGGCCGAGATGAAGAGGGTCCGCCCGTCGTGCGCGGTGATGAGGAGGAAGTCCGGCACGACCTCGAGCAACGCCGCCACATCCGAGATGAGCACCGGCTTGCCGCTGCGGTCAGGCTCGACCAAGTCGCCGCGCGCGCGGTAGCTCTCGGCCAGGATCCCGGCGGTCAGGTCGGCCTCGGACTGGAGCCGCCGGTCCAGGTCTTGGTAGGAGGCGCTGCGCCGCGCGAGAAACAGCACGACGGCGAAGGCGACGAGGGTGCAGGCGAGCGCTGTGGAGTACCACGCGGTGAGCCGCCCCCGGATGGTCTGCATCTCAGGCCTTCACGACGTAGCCCACGCCCCGCACGGTGTGAATCAGCTTCGGCTCGCGGGCGTGATCGATCTTCTTGCGCAGCCGCGTGATCACCACGTCCACGATGTTCGTGCCGGGGTCGAAATGGTAGTCCCAGGCGTACTCCGTGATGAGCGTGCGGGACATCACCCGGGCCTGGTGGCGCATCAGGTACTCGAGCACCGCGTACTCTTTGGGCGTGAGGTCGATCAACTTGCCGCCGCGGCGCACCTCGCGGCTTGCGGTGTCAATGGTGAGGTCGGCGACCTTGAGCACCGGCGGGGCCATCGCCTTGGGCCGGCGGCCGAGCGCCTCGACGCGCGCCAACAGCTCCTCCAGCGCGAACGGCTTGGTGACGTAATCGTCCGCCCCCATCCGCAGCGCCTGCACCTTGAAGTCCACGCTGTCCTGCGCGGTGAGCACGAGCACGGGCGTGGTGTTGCCCTTGTCCCGCAGCACCCGCAGGACCTCGTTGCCGGTCATTCCCGGGAGCCGCAGGTCGAGGACGATGAGGTCGTAGTGACCCGTCGTCCCGAGGCGGAGCCCTTCTTCCCCGTGGTCCACCAGATCGACGTGATACCGCGCCTCCTCCAGCCCGCGCTTCACGTACTGGCCGACCGTCTTGTCATCCTCGACCACGAGGATCTTCATCAGAGCGGCAGGAACACCTTGAAGTTGCTGCCCACCCCCAGCTGCGACTCGACCTCGATGCGACCGCGGTGCTCGGCGATGATACCGTAACAGATGGACAGCCCCAGCCCCGTGCCGCGGCCCTGCGGCTTGGTCGTGTAGAACGGCTCGAAGATCTTGGAGAGGTCCTCCTGCCGGATCCCGCCGCCGGTGTCGATGAACTCGATCAGCAGCTCGTCCGAGCGGCCGGGGTTGATGCCGGTGCGCACCCGCAGCGTGCCGCGGGAGTTCATCGCGTCCATCGCGTTCAGCATCAGCGCCATGAAGCTCTGGATGAGCCGCTCCGGGTCGGCCTTCAGCTGCGGTAGGGTCTCGGTGAACTCCTGCTTGACCGTCAGGCGCTTGAACCGCTCGTGGTACTTGAGGAGGAAGAGCGTTTGTTCAACCACCTCGTTCACATCCACCTCGCGCTTCGCACCGGTCTTGGGGCGGGAGAACTCGAGTAGGCCGTCCACGATCCGCCGGCACCGCTGCACTTCGGTGTCGATGATCTTGACGTACTCCGCGTAGGCGGCCTGGTCCACGGGCTGGAGGTCCTGGGCCCGCAGCGCGAGCGCCTCGGAGCAGGCGAGGATCGTGGCAAGCGGGTTGTTGATCTCGTGCATCACACCCGCCGCGAGCTGCCCGAGCGCCGCGAGCTTTTCCGCCTGTGCGAGGCGTTGCTGCGCCTGGTGCCACTCGGTAATGTCCTCGCCGATGGTGATGACATGCGAGATGTGCTCGTCGTCCATCCGCATCGGGATCTTGGTGATGCGGTAGTGGCGCGGCTCGCCGCTCGCCAGCGACTCCATCTCCACCTGCTGGATCTCGCCCGTCACGAAGACATTCTCGAATTCCCGCTTCAGGAGCTCGCGTGGCTGGCGGTCCAGCACGTCGAAGACCTCGCGACCCAGCGCGTCCTCCCGGGACACGCCTTGCGTGCCCGCCTCGCGCTTACGGTTCCAGGCCCGGATCCGGTAGGAGTGATCGATCACGTACAGCCCGACCGGGAGGGAGTCGATGATCTTCGCGGCGAAGCTGCGCTGCGCCTCGACCTCGCGCGTGCGGACGGCGACCTCGGAGGCCAGGTCCTGCGACAGCTCGGTGGCCGCGATCACCGGCGCCAGGATCTTGGCCACGACGACCACGGTGTCGTGCGCCATGCCCTGATAGCGGCTCGGCGGAATGATCACCTCGAGCGCGCCGAGCGACTCGTCCTCGTGCACCAGCGGCAAACGGAGCAGGGCTCCGCCGGGGATCTGCTCCTGGGTGGGCCCCTTGGCGATCCAATCCACTACCGGCGCATCCGTGCCCGCGAGCTCGGCCTCGTCGCCCGGGGTGGTGACGGGCGTGAAGCCGACGCCGTCAGGGGAGCGGAGCCAAAGGCGGCAGCGCCGCAGCTGGAGGCCGCGGCGCAGCGCCCCTACGCTTGCCGTGAGGGCGTCGGAGGAAGCGAGCCCGGACGCCAGGATCGAGGCGACTTCGGCGAGGACCTGCAGGCCCGGGTGGTCGGAATCGAGCGTCGGAGCGGCCATCGGCCGCTAACCTAGGGACGGGGCTCCCGCCGCGCCAGCGGGTAGAAGGACGGCGGCGCCGCGAGGTCCTGGACCTGAGCGGCATCCGAGGAGCACGCAAAGGGGCCGAAGCTTGTCCGCTCTCGGGCCCTTCGTGCGTGGCCGGCTCGCCACCGCACCATGTCAAGGCTCTCGTTCGACGGAACTACCCTCTACGTCATCTCGGATCGGCCCCTTGGCTCCGGGAAAAACGACGTCTGGGTGAGCACGCGCAGCAAGCTTACGGGTGCCGGACTGAGACGGCTGAACGCCCATCTCGGCGCCGCCGACCTTTGGATGTCGACCGGCGCGCCGAACGGGTGGTAGGTTCTTTCCCCAGTACCTCTCCCGTTGCCCCCGTCGCGGAGTACCTCTCCCCTATCCCCCTCTCCCTTTCGGGGGGTGCCTCTCCCCCTGTCCCCCTCTCCCTTTCGGGGGGTGCCTCTCCCCCTGTCCCCCTCTCCCTTTCGGGAGAGGGGGGACGAGGGACTGACCCCGCGCGCGTGTCGCGAGCCATCGATGTGTTTTTTCGATGCAGGCAGGGACCCGGACATCGCGTACACTCAGCTCATGTGAGCCGCGAGTTGCTGGAGCGGCCACGGCGGTTGCCCCGGCGTGGGGGAGCCGCGCGGCGGCCCGCCCCCTCATCCCCCCTCTCCCGATTAGGGAGAGGGGGCCAGGGGGAGAGGTACTCGCAGAGGGGGCGAGCGCGAGTGGAATCCCACTACAGACCAATGTCCCTGGTCGCCCTCGCCCTGCCCGCCGCGTGCGGCACGGAGTCTCGCACGCTTCCGCTCGAGAATACCGCCTCTATAGCTCCAACCGCACAGCTCGCTTCGGACGTGGATCAGTACTCCGATTGGTCCGCGCCGGTCAACCTCGGCCGCTCCTCGAGGAACCGAAGGTTGCGGCGTCGGCGAGGAGCTCCGCGACGGTAGCCTGCAGCGCCGTGTCGCCGGCGCAGGCGTGTTCGACGTGCAGCGCGCGCTCGTCAGCGGGCAGTTCGAGCGCCCGATCAACAATCTCGAAGACCTGCCGCCACCACGCGGCGGGAGCGGTATTCGTGGCCCACCCTCAGACGACCGACGTCCCAAAATGCAGGTCCGGCCTGGGCCAGGCAAACCCTAGGGACGCCGCTCCCGGCGCGCCAGCGGGGCTTCGAAGCGGATGCCCAGGAACGACCGGAGATCGGTCTTCCCGCCGAGAAACGCCGTGGGGCCAAGCAGCACGTGGTACTGCACACTGCCGGGATTCCCGAACCGGAGCCCGGGCAACACCGCCACCGCGGCCCAGCGCCCGCCTTGCGGGAGGGGAGAATTGGCACCGAGATAGCCCGCGGCTTCGACCGTGAGGTCGAGCGCCACGCGCGTGGGCTCCTCCTCGCTGCCGACCTCGAAGAGGGTGACTGCGCCCGTGCGGGCACCCACGGCGAGGGCCGCGACGAAGCCGCGCCCCCCGCCGATGATCGCGCCCTGGTCGATAAACGACCCGAGCCGCACGGCCGCGGTAACGAAGCGGACCGGACCCGTCCCCACGTGCCGCTGCACGCCGATCTCGCCGCCCTCGATCTGCCACCCCGAGCCGAGCGTGGCCGCGAACCCGAGCCCCCACGAGGTGCCGGACGACTCCGTTTGGGCCGCGAGCGGCGTGGACAACCAGCCCAGCGCCATCAACATTGACGGAATGGATCGCCGCACGTTTGTGCTCCTATCGAGTTCAGCTTCGGCTTTGCTGGTTGGCTCCTCTAACCGCCTAACCGCCTATCCGCCCGAGTCGGTCAGGCGGCTAGGCGGTTGGGCCGGCGGACGATTGCGCTTCCAGCTCGACGACCGGCGCCGCTGGTCCCTCTGGTACCACGGCGACGGCCAGCCCGTTCCCCTGCTCCGCGACGCCGTGGTTGGCGCCTGGATCGGCGACCGGCTCGTCACCCTCGGCGACCTGGAAGATACCGCGTCGGGGACGCGCCGGCCTCCCGGCGGCGATGCCATCGTGGTACGCGGGCGCGCGGCTGCCGTCTACCTCGAGGCGGCGTTCTTTTCAGGAGACGCCAGCCCGGCGCCGCAGGCCGCGGTAACGTTGAGCGTCTATCCCGACCGCGCCCTTCCCACCGTGAAAGGCGTCCGGTTCTTCCACGCCGGCGAGGCGGAGATCCTCCCGGGCGAAGGCCCCCTGCTCGCGCACGTCAACGGCTACCACTCCCGGAGCGTCGATCGGGTCGAGGGGATCTCCGCCGACATGGGCGAAACGGCGAGCCACGGCGCCCTCGGCCTCACCCGCGGGGGCCGGGGATTGGCCCTGAGCTTCGACCCCGGCGAGCCGGGCGAGGCCCGGGTGCGCATCTCCCCCGCCGGACTCGACGCAGTGAGCGACTGGCTCCCCACCCGCGCCCTGCGTGCCGAGGGTGACGCCGCCACGATGCGCCTGTCCTACGTCCCGGCGGGCGATGGGCTCGACGCGCTGCGCGCGCTGTTCCAGCCCGCCTCCCCAGTCGACCGGGAACGCTTCGCCGCGATGGTCGTGCCGGCCGGGTGGTGCTCGTGGTACGAGCTGTTCGGCAACGTCACCGAAGCCGACATGATCGCCAACCTCGAGTTCTGCGCCGCGCACTTCGACCGCCGCCACTTCCGGCTGATCCAGCTCGACGACGGCTATCAGAAGGCCACCGGTGCCTGGGACACCAACACGAAATTCCCGCACGGGCACCGCTGGCTCACCGACCAGATCCACGCGAAGGGTTTCCAGGCCGGGCTCTGGGTCGCGCCGTTCGCCGTGACCGACCGCTCCGGGATCCCGGACGCCCACCCCGACTGGCTGCTGCGCGACGAGTCCGGTCCGATCCTCTGGGACACGCGGGAGGATTGGGGTGGGGGCGTCTACTCGATCGACGGCGCCCATCCGGCGGTCCAGGAGTGGCTCTATCAGCTCGCGCGTCGAGTGGTGCGCGAGTGGGGCTACGACTATCTCAAGATCGACTTCCTCCTGTGGGCCACGAAGGGTGTGGCGCACTACGGCGGCCGCACGCACGCCGAAGCCTACCGCCTGGGGCTCGCGGCGATCCGGGAAGGCCTGGGCGGCAGCGCGTTCCTGTTGGGGTGCGGGGCCCCGCTGCAGCATGCCGTGGGCTATATGGACGGGATGCGGATCGGGAGCGACGTCGACGCCACCTGGGGTGGCATTCAGGCGCCGGCGCGCGCGGCCGCGCTGCGCAGCTTCTACCACCGTGCCGTCTGGATCAACGACCCCGACTGCCTGCTGGTACGGCCGCCGCTCACCGAGGCGGAGGCCCAGACGTGGGCGGCGATCGTGTCCGTGTCGGGCGGGATGACGCTGTTCTCGGATGACCTCCCCAAGCTTCCGCTCGAGCGGGTTCCCGTGCTGCAGCGCACGATCCCGGTCGCGCCGGTGACCGGGCGGCCGGTGGGGACGGCGACGGGGGAGCGCGCGATCGCGCCGGCAATGTGGGTGGCGGAGGGTGCCTCGCGCTGGTGGACGGTCGTGCTGGTGAACTGGGAGGGGGATCCGCGCGACGTCTCCGTGCCGCTCGCGTCCCTAGGGCTCACGGGCCGCCGGTTCACCGCCTACGACGTGTGGCGCGACGCGCCGCTGCCGGACGTCACCGACCGCATCGCCGCGACGATCCTGCCGCACAGCTCGCTGACCCTCGGCCTGCGTGCGGCGGTCGCGCGGCCTCGGGTGATCGGCACCACGCGCCACGTGGTGCAGGGCGCGGTGGACGTCGTGGACGAGACGTGGGATCGGGCGACACGGACATTGAGGGCGGGCGCGGTGAGCCTCGACGACCGGCCCTACAAGGTGACGATCGCGGTGCCGCGGGGAATGCGGCCGGGCGAGTGCAAGGCGGAGCGGCCCTGCACGATCACGAGGCTCAAGTCCGGGCATGCCGTGCTTGAATGGCAACCCGATCCGGAGGGGCGCGACATCGCCTGGGAGTTGAGCTTCCGGCCCCTGAGGCGCGAGTGAACAGGGAGACGCCGAGCCGCCGAGACGCTGAGTGGATATGCGGCGTCTTGGCGCCTGAGCGTCTCCCTGTTCACTTCAGTCCTGTCAACTGTATCCCCTGAATGAAGTACCGCTGCGCTACGAAGAACACGACCACGAGCGGCACCATCGCCGTCACCGCCGCCGCCATCTGGTACGGCCAGTTCGTATAGTAGATCCCGTGGAAGCTTGCGATGCCCACTTCCACGACTTGCATCTCGACCGAGCGGGTGGCGATGAGCGGCCACAGGAAGCTCTTCCACTGATCCACGAACGCGAACACGGCGAGCGTCGCGAGCGCCGGCTTGGACAGGGGCAGCACTACCCGCCGAAAGATCGTCCACTCCCCCGCCCCATCGAGGCGCGCCGCATCCTCCAGGTCCCGCGGGAGGGTGAGGAAGAACTGCCGCAACAGGAAGATCCCCCACACCGACACGACTTCGGTCGAGATCAGGCCCGCGTAGCTGTCCACCCATCCGAGCGCGTTGATGATGAGGAACCGCGGGATCAGGAGGACGATCACCGGGACCATCAGGACCGAGAGGACCGCGAGGAACACGCGGTCGCGCCCGGGGAAGCGCAGGCGGGCGAAGGCGTACGCCGCCATGGCGCTCGTGAGCACCTGCCCCGCCACCACGAACCCGGCGAAGATCGCGCTGTTCAGGAAGAAGCGGCCGAACGGCAGCGCCGTAAGCGCCGCGCCGTAGTTCCCTGGAAGCGGCCGCCCGGGGAGGAGCGCCGGCGGGTAGCGCAGCACCTCGAACTCGTCCATGAACGACGTCGATACCATATACAGGAACGGCGCGATCATGGTCACCGCGAGCACCGTCACCACTGTGCCACTTAGCCACCTCGCCCCTCGTCGTTCAGACATACTCCACCCGCTTCCCCAGCAGCCGGAACTGCACCCACGTCACCCCGAATAGGATCAGGAACAGCACCAGCGAGAGCGCGCTGGCGGTGCCGAACTGCAGGAACTCCCACGCGGTCTGATAGATCCGGTAGACGATCACGTCGGTCGCGTGCAGTGGGCCGCCGTCGGTGAGCACGTAGATGTAGGTGAACACCTGGAACGAACCGATCACCCCGGTCACGAGCACGAACAGCGTCACCGGCTTGAGCAGCGGGAAGGTCACCCGCCAGAACCGCTGCCAGGCGTTGGCGCCGTCCACCCGCGCCGCGTCGAGATACGCCTGGGGGATGCCCTGCAGCCCGGCGAGGAACACGACCATCTGGTAGCCCACCTGCACCCACACCGACATCAACATCACGGCGAGGAGCGCGGTCTTGGGGCTGCCGAGCCAGTCCACCGGGCCCAGGCCCACGAACGACAGCAGGTAGTTCAGCACGCCGAAATCGGCGTGGAACATCCACTGCCACATCAGCGCGATCGCCACGACCGACGAGACGTACGGCAGGAAGAACGCCGTGCGCGCGAGCCGCACGACCCCGGAATGCCGGTTCAGCACGACCGCGACGCCCAAGGCGATGGCCATCGTGACCGGGACATACAGGGCGTAGACCAGCGTGTTGCGGACCGAAGTCCAGACCAGCGGATCCCGCGCGACCGCGGTGAAGTTGGCGAGCCCCACGAACGGCCGGCCCGGTTCGATCAGTCCCCAGCGGTGCACCGAGAGGTACAGCGCGAAGCAGATTGGCCCGAACGAGAACACCGCGAGGTGCAGCACGGCGGGGGCGAGAAACCCCCAGGCGGTGACCGTTTCGCGGAGCCGCTGCGGCCGCGCCGCCGCCCGCACGCCCCAGACGGCGAGCCATGTTGCCGCCGGACCGAGGAGCGCCACCCCGACCAGCAGCGCGAGCCATCTCCCGGCCAGCGCCTCGGCGGGCAGCGTGCGGAGCTCGACCCAGCGTCCGGGCCCGAGCCGGGCGGCGACGGCGGCGCGCGGCTGCCCGCCATCCGTGCGCCGGACCGGCGCGACCCCCGCGCTGTCGGCTTCGACCAACTCCGCTCCCCGCGCCAGTCGCGCGAGCTCCGCCAGCCGCACCCGCGACGCCGCACCCGGCAGGCGCGCGGCCGCTTCCTGCAGCAACAGCCGCGTATCCGACAACCACCGGTCGGTGCCGGCCTTCGCCGCCGAACGGATGTCCCAGTACGCCGAACATCCGAGCGCAAGGGCGGCGATCGTGTAGGCCAACAAACTGCGTCGTACGTCGTAAGTCGTACGTCGGATGGCCCGGACCGTCGCGAAGCCGGCGCCGAGCGTCACGAGCAGCACGACGACAGTGAGCCAGCCCGGCGCGCCGGCGCGCGCCGGCACCCGCACCTTCACGGCGCCCACCACGTCCCAGTCGTCGCGATCCTTGAGCGGTGCCAGCGCCGCGCCGCGCTGCCAGCGCACCGTCTCAAGCCGGCGCAACCGCTCGAACTCCTCCGGCGCGAGCGGCGGCGCGGTCGCATGGACGAGCGGCGCCGTCCCCCGGTACACCTCGACCTCCGGTGTCCACCCCGACAGCGCCTCGAGGGCGCGCACCGCGACGAGGAGCCGCGGCAGGTCGTACTCACCCGGCGTCCCCCCGCCGCGCGCCGGCGGCGTGACGATGGACAGGTACGCCGCCGTCGTCGCCGCCGTGCGCAGGGCGAATACGCGCTGCTCGCGTCCCACCGCCCAACGCGCGGCCGCGAGGGTCAGGACGCCCGCCGTGACGGCCCCCGTGACGGCGAGCATCCGCCAGGACGTCGTCGTCATTGCCGACTGCGGAGGAGGATCCGGTCGAGCGCCCGTGCCAGGTCGCGCGCGGCCACGGCCGGATCGACGTCGGCGAGGGTGACGCGGTCGATGATGTCCGGCAGCATGGCCTCAACCTCACGCCACCGCTCGATGCGCGCGCCCCACGGCGCGCGGCCGTGCGCCGCGGCCCGCAGGAACACCCGTTCCCAACCAAGCGTATCCCGTGCCGCCAGGGCCGCCGCCGCGGCGGGGATGCTTGGCAGCTCGAGCGCCGCCTCGGCGCGGATCGTCTGCGCGAGCGAGTCGGCCAGAAAGACGGCGAGCTCGACCGAGCGCTTGCGGTGCGGCCCGACCCGCGGGACGGCGTACCCCGACGCGTAGATCACCGTCGCCGGCGGGAATCCGGCACGGTGCGGGATTTCGGCGAACCCGACGTGCAGCCGCCCCTCCTCCACATACGGGCGGAAGTTCGGGAGCCAGAAGTGTCCGGCCGTCAGCATCGCGATCTTGCCGGTGTAGAAGAGTCGCAGGTTATCGCCGAGCGACCGCCGGAGCGTGTGCACGCGGGGCACGATGCTGTCTCGCGTCGCCCAGCCTGTGTACCAGCGGAGCGCCGCGATGGTCCCCGGGGCGTCGAGGCACCCCGATGCCTGCCGGCCGTCGGCGCACAGCACGTCGCCGCCGCCCGCCCAGATCCACGGCACCCACACGAACGGCCGGCGGTCGAGGTAGGTCCCCCATTGGTCCACCTGGCCATCGCCGTCGGTGTCGCGCGTCAGCCGCTTCGCGACGCGGATGAAGTCATCCCAGGTCCAGTCGTCGGCGGGATACGGGATCCCCGCCCGGTCGAACAGCTCCTTGTTGTAGACAACGACCATCGGGGTGTAGCCCTTGGGGAGCGCGTAGACTGCCGTCCCGCGGCGGAAGATGCCGAGCACCGTGGAGTCGTACCGCGCGAGGTCGACGCCGAGGCGCGGGAGGTACGGCGCGAGGTCGAGCAGGGTGCCGCGGTCCACGAAGGCGGGGACGTCGATGTTGTCGAGGAGGAAGACGTCGGGTGGGACGCCCCCGGCCATCGAGGTGAGGATGCGCTCGCGGTACTCGGCGGCGCCCGTGCCCGCGCTCTGCTGGACCACCCGCGCCCCGGGATACAGGCGCTCGTACGCGCGGAGCACCCGGTTCTCGATCCCCGCTTCCCTCCACTCGGCCCAGTTCGCGATCTCGAGGCTGACGCGATCTCCCGCCATCCCCTGCTCGGTGCAGCCCCAGAGGGTGACCGTCAGGGCGATCCCCAGCGCGTGCCGGGTCACCCGAGCCTCACCCCCGCGGCGTCGAACAAGTGGAGGCGGCGCGTGTCCACCCGCACGCCGACCCGATCCCCCACCCGCACGTCCGCCATCCCAGGCAGCCTCGCCACGAGCGCCTGTCCGCCGGCGTCCAAATGCACCAGCGTCTCGCTGCCGAGCGGCTCGACCACCTCTACCAGGGCCTCCCCGACGCCCTCCCCCACTGCACCCACGCCCACATGCTCTGGCCGCAGCCCGAGCTGCGTGGGGAACACCCCGGCAGCGTCGGCAACCGGCAGCGCCAAGCTCCCGCACTGCATCACCCTTCCCCCTTCCCCCGTCCCGCTTCCCGTCAGAATGTTCATGCCGGGGCTCCCCACAAACCGCGCCACGAACACGTCGGCCGGCCGCTCATAGATCTCTCCGGGGGCGCCGAGCTGGCGCAGGCGACCTTCGTGCAGGATCGCGATCCGCTGGCCCATCGTCATCGCCTCCACCTGGTCGTGGGTGACGTAGATCATCGTGGCGCCGAGCGCGCGGTGCAGCGCGAGTAGCTCGGCGCGCAGCTCGAGCCGCAGCTTCGCGTCGAGGTTGGAGAGCGGCTCGTCGAACAGGAACACCGCAGGATCGCGCACGATCGCCCGGCCGAGCGCCACTCGCTGGCGCTGGCCGCCCGAGAGCTGGGCTGGGCGGCGGTCGAGCAGCTCGGCGAGCCCGAGCCGCGCGGCCATGGCTGTGACACGCCGCGCGCAGTCGGCCTTCGGGACCCGGCGCATCTCCAGGGCGAACGCGATGTTCTCGTGCACGGTGAGGTGCGGGTACAGGGCGTAGTTCTGGAACACCATCGCGACGTCGCGTTCGGCGGGCGGGACGTGGGTGACCTCGCGCTCGCCGATCAGGATCTCGCCCGCGGTCGGCTCCTCGAGTCCCGCAATGCAACGCAGGGCCGTGGTCTTGCCGCAGCCCGAGGGGCCGAGCAGGACGACAAACTCGCCGTCCCGCACGTCGAGGGAGAAGTCCTGGAGCGCCGGCCGGCCGGCGTCGAAGGTCTTGGTGAGTCGGTGGAGGGAGACCGAGGCCATGGGCGATTAATCTACTCACTCCGGCTGGTGCCAGATCTCCACTGTGTGCTCCCCACTCAGCTCCAGCGTCACTTCTCCATGGTGACACCCTAGGCGCTCCATCCCTCTCGGCATCACCGACTCCTCGTCCACCCTCGCCTCGCTCGCCACCCGCCCCCGCGGCAGCGCCGGCGATACAATCACCGACGCCCGCGGCCCCGAGGTGCGGACGAGCTGCAGCTCCACGCGTTCCTCACGAGACCGCACGCGGACGTCGAGGGTGACCGCGCCCACCCGGAGGCCGCGCCACTCGCACTCGGGCCACGCCCCCGGCAGGTGCGGCGCGAGCGTAAGCCGCCCCTCGAGGGCGTCGGGCCGGACGCCGAGCATCCCTTCGACGACGGGCGAAACGAGCATCGCCGCCGACCACGCCTGGTCCGGGCACACGCCGGCGGCGCGCTCCTCGTCGCCGTGCAGGACCTCGTCGAACGCGCCCTGCGCGCCCTCGAACGGCAGCCGCGCGTTCATCCGCAGGTGCTCGAAGCCGGCCTCGCCCCGGTGGCAGGCGTACTCGGCGAGGCTCACCCAGCCGGTGAAGAGCGGCCAGACCGCGCCGGCGTGGTAGCCGGTGGGGCTGTAGAGCGGGTCGCTCCGGCCGAGCAGCCGCACACCCCAGGGAGTGGAGAAGTCCGGCGAGGCGATGGCGTCGAACCAGGCTGCCGCGGGCGCGGGGTCCACCGCGCCGAGGAGGAGCGGGACCGCCGTCATCGCGGTGCGGCGGCGCTGGGGGGTGCCGTCGGGAAACAGGCCCACCGCGTATCCCTCGCCCGTGCGGAACTTGCGGGCCACCTGCGCGCAGCCGCGCGCCCCGCGCTCGATCAGCTCGTCCGCCAACGGCCCCCCGCCGAGCGCCCGGGCGACTGGCGCCAGCGCCTCCAGCGCGGCGATCCAGATCGCGGCGAGATAGAGGGTGACGTGCGCCCCGGAGAGCGGTCCCATCTCGATCCAGCCGTGCCCGACGCGCGTGTTCTCGATCAGCCCGTCGCCGTCGGTGTCGGTTTCGAGGCAGAAGCGGTAGGCGCGCTCGAGCCGCGCCCACTGTCCCTCGAGGAACGCGAGGTCACCGGTCCACGCGGCGTAGCGCCCCGCGAGGAGCAGATAGAGCGGCGTGCTGTCGGCGGCATCGTAGTGGGCGAGGCCGCTCGTGGTGTACTCGTGGATCACCTTGCCGCTGACATCCTGGGTGTCGCCCAGGAACCGCAGCACCAGGCGGGCGCCGGAGAAATCGCCCGCCGCGAGCAGGGCGAACGCGCACCAGCAGGCGTCGCGGCCGAAGTACCAGGCGTAGCCGGGGCGGCCGTCGCCCCAGCCGGGTCGGGAGGGGGCGTAGCCCGCGACCAGCGAGCGGCCCACGCCGGGGGTGTCCACGAAGCAGGCATCGAGCCGCACCTTCGCCCATTCGAACGCGGCGTTGAGCCGCGCATCGGGCGAGCGGAGCCGCAGGAGAAAGTCCCGCAGCTGCGCCTCGTGACGAGTGCGCTCAGCCGTCAGCCTCGTGACGCCGCGGCGGCCGAGCGCGTTGAGGCTCCCTCCGCCCACGACCGCCACCCGCAGCGGCTCCTCGAGCATGGCGCGCAGACGGCACTGCAGCACCGGCCCTTCGGCCGGTTCGCACGACCACTCCACGGGCCGGCTCGTCTGTATGGTCACGTGCGCCTGGCCCGTCGAGTCGCTGACGACGAGCGCGTGGTTCCCGGGATCGAGGAGGTAGCGCAGGTCGCCGCCGCAGCCGGCGTCGTAGGGCCACGTGCGGCGCAGGTCGATGGTCCACGCGAGCGCCAGCTCCGGCGGCACCCGCAGGCCGCGCGCCCGGCCGATCTTCTCCGGCCGGTACTCGATGAAAACGATCGGGTGCTCCAGCGCCGTCGTGACCGTCTCCTCCACGATCCGCGCCCGGCTCACCAGGTGCCGCTGTACCACGACCGGCGTGATCTGCGCGTCGCGGATCAACGGGGTCTCGCCCCCGACCGTCACGGCGAGCCCCTTGAGGACGCGATAGGGGTGCATCCAGATCTCGACGATCCCCGATTGTTCCGCGCCGACAACCAGCGCCCGCCGGCCGGCGAGCGTGAACGGATCGTCGGTCAGCGCGCGGGTGCTCACGTGGAGCGGCGAGTCCAACCCGGGGAGTGCGCCGTCGAGCGCCGGCCGAACGGGGAGCGCCAGCGACGGATCGGCGAAGCAGCGCGTTCCCGCCGCCGGCCAGTGGGTGACGGGGAGCGGGCTGGTGCGCGTGGCATGTGGGATCGCATCGCCGGCCACGGCATTATGGAGCACGGTTCGGAGCTGCCGCGCGAGCAGGCGGTCCTTCGCCTCGAGCACCACGAACGCCCCGAGGCAGAGCGCGCCACCACTGCCCACGGCGTATTCCCACGCCACGATGCGATCGGCGTTGAGGTGGATGTAGGAGCGCTCGCATCCGACGACCCAGCCGTTCTTGGGGCGCTTGCCGCGGCCGTACGTGGCCCGCACGTAGCGCTCGCCCTCGCTCGGCGACCAGAGATAGGTGCCCTGGCCCACCCCGGCAAACAGCGGGTGCGGCCCGTACCCGGCAATGCCGCGGATGTGCGGGAGCCCGGGCTCGTCGTCCTCGGGGGTCCACACGCGGACCACGGTGTCGTTGGGGCCGTCCTCCTCGAGGCCGAGGGAGGCGACGCGGCTCGCGGCGCGTTGCGTGAGCAGGAGGCGACCCCCGTTGGCAACCCACGACATGACCGCGTCAGTGGAGAGCGGCGGTGGTTCATCGGTCGCATGCACCCAGAGCAGGTCGGATTCAGGAAGGACGGCAGGCAATTCGTCGAACGAAAGGTGTCGAACAGATACGTCTAACAGAGACGTAAGCCACTCCCAGGCCGCGTCGGCGCCGGGGCCGATACCGAGGAAGGCGACGCGCCGCCTAGTCATTAGAACGCGACGGTCAGGGGTTCCCCGACCTTCCCCGCCCCGGCCGCCTTCCCGTTCACCGCCACGCGGAACCGATTCCCGTCTACGCTGATCCGCAGCGTGTGCCCCGCCACCGGCAGCCCGTCGAGGGCGGCGCGGGCGAAGCCCAGCCGCAACGGATGAACCGTGACGCCCGTCGGCCCGTGCGGCAGGACGCCCATCACATGGGCGACGATCAAGTCGTTCACCCACGAGTGTTGGTAGTCGTCGATGCCGCGGTAGACGCTCGCCCGGCCGGTGAAGGGATGGTAGTGCTCGAAGCAGTTGGGACGGTCGGCGCGGCCGCCGCAGGTCATCATCCGGAAGAACCGCCGCAGGAAATGGCCCAGCCATGGGGCCCAGTCGGGCCGGTGCGCGCGCACGACGCGCGCCAGGGCGTCCGCCACGTGCGAGTTGGTCATCGGCCACACCCGGCCGTTCCAGGGACAGTTGTGGCGCTTGCCCTTCCACATGGCGTCGGGATTGAACAGCGAGTCGTCCACGCTCGACGACGGCACTGGGAACGGGGTCCAGAACTCCTTGGGATTGAAGAGATGGCGGCCGAGCCCGGCGACGTGGCGCGCGTCAGTCAGGTCGGAGAGATACGGGTAAAAGCAGACCGCCGCCTTCACGCCGGTGCGGCGCCCCGTCGCCGGGTCGACGTCGAAGAACATTTCGGCTTCCGCGTCCCACATCGCCTCGAGGATGCCACGCGCCGCGCGGTCGGCCGCCTCATGCCAACCAGCGGCCTCGTTCGAACTCGCCTGCTTCGCCACGTGCGCCAGGGCCCGAAACAGGCGGTAGGCGTACACCGTGACGTCGATGCCCTTCAGCCGGATGCGGTTTTCCCAGCCGTAGCGGTCGGCGCCGGGGTCCACCGCCTGATAGCGGGACATGAACTCCTGCCCCGTCTCGTACTGGTCCACGACGTCCGTCATCCCCGTGAGGTCGGTGTCGCGCGTGTGGAGCAGCCAGTGACCGTAGCGCGACAGCCCGGGATACACCTCGGCCAAGAACGCTGGGTCGGGGTGCACGGCGTCGAGCGCCAAGAGCGCCCCGCCCCAGTCGGCGTGGTAGAAATCGGTGTGCTCGAGGTGATCGGCGTAGATGCGGCCGTGGAAGGACCCGTCCGGCTTCTGATGGTCGAGAAAGGTGCGCAGCACGCCCCGCGCCCACTCCGGGTCCGGGAGCCAGCGCAGCTCGCGCATGTGGCACTGGGCACTGTAGGTGATCGGCACGTGGAAGTAGGCGATGCCCTCGC
>JACOVF010000126.1 GCA_016177465.1 Gemmatimonadota bacterium | reverse complement strand
GCGCAGCTTGTTGACCACGAATTCGGTCTGGTCTACACAAACCGTGGTGAGAGGGCGGACGCCGTCCGGGTTCGGGTCGTCCACGAAGGCGGGGAGCATGTTGCCCACGGCGATCGCGTGCAGCGCCGTCGCCACGAACACAGCGAACGTCGCCTGGGCGGTGTAGGCGCGCATGGCGTCCTGGGCGGCGAGGGTGTCGCTCAGGACGCCCGGGAGCGGGCCGTCGTCGCGGATCGAGCCCGCCAGCACGTAGGGAACCCGGTGGGTGACGAGGGCGTGCATGATGCCGCCTTTCACGAGCCCCGACTGCACAGCCGCCTCAACGGAGCCGGCGCGCCGCACGGCGTTGATGGCGCGCATGTGCAGCGCATGCCCGCCCTCAACTCCTTCGCCGGAGCTCGACATTCCGAGGGTGGTCCCGAAGATCGCCGCCTCGAGGTCGTGCACGGCCACGGCGTTGCCGCCGAGCAGGGCGCCACAGTAGCCGTTCTGGATGAACCAGATCATGTCCTCGCGCGCCCGTGCGTGCACCAGCGCGGGGCCGATCACCCAGAGGATCTTGCCGCCCCGTTGCTTCTCGTCGCCAAGCAGCTCGGCCAACACCGAGTAGTCCGCCGGCTTCTCGCGCGAGACCTCGGTCTGCATGAAGCGGAACTCGTTCGCGCTGTGTCGGCCGCCGAGAAAGCCTTCGGCGTGGACGAAGATCCCTTCGCTGCCGTCCTCCGCCGCGCCGACCGCGACTTTCCCACCTTTCAGCACTTTGCGCGGCTCGGTGACGACGAGCTCGCTGTCCGGGTGGAGGACGATGACGCAATCCATGCGGGGAAGGCGCGGCCGCCGCCACGCGCCGCCCACCTTCACGTAGGTCGGGAGGTTGGTGGTCGAAAAAAAGCCGTCGGGAAGCACCCCGTCGGCCGGTGCAGGCTCGAACCGCGCCTCGGGGGCGCCCGAGAGCGGCGGCGCGTCGACGTTGGGTGGTCGGTACTGGAAACGAGGTTTGTTCACAGGGTGGCAATAATACCCGCAGCGGCTGAGCTTTCGCAACGCCTGAATGCGGAGTGCGGAATGCGGAATGCGGAATCCCAGGGCGAGCTCACTCCGCACTCCGCATTCCCCACTCCGCACTCACAGCAGCGCCACCGGATCGCGATCCACGACCACCCCACTGCGCCCAGTGGCGCGCCAGGCCCGCACCACGCGGCCGAGCGGGCGCGGCTCCACCGCTTTGACGAGCACGTGCCAGCGCCAACGCCCCTTGAGCCGCGTGATCGGGCACGGCGCGGGTCCCAAGACCGTGAGGGCGCCGCCGAGCCGCTCCTCCCCGGCCCGCCGCAGCCACGCCGCCACGCGCTCGGCGGCGCGCCGGGTGCGCTCCGCGTCCTCGCCCGCTGCGACGAAGCGCACCAGCCCCACGGCAGGCGGATAAGCCGGGCTCGGTGGCGCCCGGAACGGCAGCTCCGCCGCGGCGAAATCCCGCACGGAGTGCGCCGCCGCCGCCCGGATGGCGTGGTGGTCCGGCGCGCGCGTCTGCACGTACACCCGTCCCCCGCGCACTCCTCGTCCCGCGCGGCCCGCCACCTGGGCCACGAGCTGGAAGGTCCGCTCGGCGGCGCGGAAATCGGGCAGGTGCAGGGCCGTGTCGGCGTCCACGACGCCCACTACCGTCACATTGGGGAAGTCGAGCCCCTTCGCGATCATCTGGGTGCCGAGCAGGATGTCCACCTCGCCCCGAGCCACCCGCTCGAGGATCCGGTAGTGGGCCCATTTGGTGCTCGTGGTGTCGAGGTCCATCCGCGCAATGCGCGCCGCGGGAAACCGCAGCCCCACGAAGTGCTCGAGCTGCTGTGTGCCGAGGCCGCCCATCCGCTGGGTTGCGTGGCCGCACTTCCGACACGTTGTGGGCACCGGCGCCTCGTGGCTGCAGTAGTGGCAGCGTAGCGCGTCGGGCGTGCGGTGCACGGTGAGGGCGATGGCGCAGCGGGGACATTCCAGCACGTCGCCGCAGGCCGGGCACTGGAGGTAGGTCGCGAAGCCGCGGCGGTTGAGGAGCAGGATCACCTGTTCCCTACGCTCGAGCGCCCCTCGAACCGCCTGGTCGAGCGTTTCGGTCCAGGGGATCTTGCGCGCTTCGGGCACCCGGGGCGCGGAGCGGAGGTCCACGATCTCCACAGGCGGCAGGGGGCGCGCCCCGATGCGCTGCGGCAGCTCGAAGGTGCGCACGGTGCCCGTGACGGCGAGATGCAGCGTCTCCAGGGACGGCGTGGCACTGCCGAGGATCAGGCGCGCTCCTTCGAGCCGGGCGCGCGCCATGGCGACGTCGCGGGCGTGGTAGCGCGGCGCGGTGCCCTGCTTGTAGCTCGTCTCGTGCTCTTCGTCCACCACGATCGCGCCGAGTCGCGCCACTGGCGCGAAAATCGCGGAGCGCGGCCCCACCGCTACGCAGCGCTCCCCGCGGCGCAGGCTGCGCCAGGCGTCGGCTCGCTCGCCGTCGGAGAGCCCGGAGTGCAGCACCGCCACCTGGTTGCCAAACACGCCGCGCACCCGGGCGACAGTCTGGGGGGTCAGGGCGATTTCGGGGACGAGCAGGATGGCCCCGTTGCCCGACGCCACGACGCTACGAAGCACGTCGAGATAGACGAGGGTCTTGCCCGAGCCGGTGACGCCGTGAATCAGTACCGGCTTGTCGACCGGCGTGCCGGTGATGGCAGCCACGACGCCCCGCTGGTCGGCGGTCAGGTCGGGCGGCGGCGGGGAGGAGAGCCCAGCGAAGGGGTCGCGGACCCGGCTTGCCCGGTCGATCCGGGCGAGGCCCTGCTTGACCAGAGCCTCCACCCCGGCGGCCGAAAGCTTGAGCTGTTCCACGAGATGCGCGACCGGCGCCGACCCACCGAGCGACTCGACCGCCTCGTAGACGGCCCGCCGCTTGGGGGCACGGCGGAACGCTTGGTCCCGTTCGAGCAGTGACGGCAGGGCGCGGGTCAACACGACCACTCGCTCCGCGGCCTCCGCCGGGCCGGCGGGCCGGCCCACCTGCCACAGGGCGCCCGGCACGATCGCGCGCAGCGACAGCCCCAGGGGCGCGCCGTAGTAATCCGAGATCCACCGTCCCAGTCGGAGCAACGCGGGGGAGAGCGCGGGCTCGGCATCGGGGGCGGCGAGAATCGCCCGTGCCGCCACCATGGGCGCGGGAACATCCACGGCCGTGACGAGCCCGATCACCCGGCGGCGCTGCAGCGGCACGACCACACGCGCGCCGGGGCCCGCGCGCTCCGCGAGACCATCGGGGATCTGGTAGGTGTAGGGGCGGGAGACCGGAAGCGGGAGGACGACCTCGGCGTACCGGGCGGGCGGGGGGGCCGCGCCGCCGCTCATCGCCGCCGGACGCCCAGCCCCGGCTCCGCCGGCAGCTGGATCCGGCCCCCGTCGATACAGGCGCCCACGAAGGGGTCGTTCGCGGTGAGCGCCGCGCCATCCAGGTCCGCCGCGTCCACGAGCGGGGTGAAGTGGGCCGCCGCGGTGATGCCGAGCGAGGTCTCGATCATGCAGCCGACCATCACGAGCATGCCGTGGGCCCGGGCCGTGGCGATCATGCGCAGCGCTTCCCGCAGCGAGCCGCACTTGGCGAGCTTGATGTTGATGCCGTCGGCAGCGCCGGCGACACGCGGGATGTCGGCGGCCACGAGGCAGCTCTCGTCCACTACCACCGGCAGGACGCCCTGGCGCCGCACCTTGGCGATGCCGTCGAGGTCCTGGGGTGGCAGGGGCTGCTCCAGAAACTCCACGCCGTATTCCTTGAGCACCGGGAGCATCTGAACGGCGCGCTCCACCGTCCATCCGGCGTTTGCGTCCACGCGGATTGGCTTGTCGGTGGCGTCGCGGATGGTCCGAAGGATTTCCTCGTCGCGGTCGGTACCGAGCTTGATCTTGAGGATCGGGTACTGGGCCGCCTCCTGCACCTTCCGTCGCATCGCCTCCGGGGTGTCGAGCCCGATGGTGAACGACGACACCGGCGCCTGGCGTGGATCGAGCCCCCACAGCCGGTACAGCGGTTGCCCCACGCGCTTCCCCACCAGGTCGTGGAGGGCGGCCGACAGGGCGCTGCGGGCGGCGCCGTTCTTGGGCACCACCTGGGCGAAGTGCGCCTCGGCAGTCTCCAGGTCGAACGGATCGTCGGGGAGGTGGGGCTCGAGCCGCCGCAGCGCCTCGAGGACGGTGTCGGCCGTCTCCCCATAATAAGAGGAAGGGTCCGCCTCCCCCCAGCCTTCCACACCGTCCCCGTCGGCAAGCCGCACCCACACGACGCGGTGGTCGCTCGAGCCGCCTCGAGCGATAATGAACGGGTGTTTCGTTTTGAGAGCGAGGACCTCGGCCGAGAGCTTTAGAGCCATCGGTTCTTCTTCAGCCACCAGACCAGGACCCCCGACACGCCGAACATCGAGCCCAGCGCCCAGTAGAAGCCGAGGGGATGGCCGGTGAGCGGGAGATGGGCGAAGTTCATGCCGTAGATCCCACCCACGACGATGAGGGGCAGCGCGATCGTCGCCACGATGGACAGCTGCTTCATCACTTTGTTCATCCGGTTGGAGGTCTGGGAGAGGTAAGTCTCCAATACCCCCGCCAGCAGGTCGCGCGTGGTGTCCACCGACTCCATGATCCGGATGGTATGGTCGTATACATCCCGGTAGTAGAGCTGCGTCTCCGGCCGGATGTAGCCGCACGGCCGGTTCGTGAGGATGTTCAGCACTTCACGCAGCGGGCCGACGTGGCGGCGGAAGGAGAACGCCGCGCGCTTCGCCTTGAAGATCTCGTGGATCAGATGCTCGTCGAACTGCTGGAACAGTCGCTCCTCGAGCCCGTCCACCAGGTCGTTGAGCTGCTCGACCAGCGGGAAGTAGGCGTCCACGCTGTGGTCGATGATATTGTGCATGGTCATCTCGACGCCGCGTGCCAGCAAGTCGGGGCTGCGGAGCAGCCGCTCGCGGGTCGCCACACAGCTGGTCGAGGCCACCCCGTGGACGGTGACCAGGAAGTTCTTGCCGAGAAAGAAGTAGAGGTTGAAGGTCTCGAGATCGAACGGGTCGGGCGTGGTCTGATCGAAGCGGATCCCCGCCATCACCACGAAGATGTAGCGGTCGTATTCCTCGAGCTTGACGCGCGTCCCGGGCGAGAGCGTGTCTTCGATCGCGAGGTGGTGGAACTCGAACGCCTTCTCCAACAGGGCGTGTTGGTGATTGTTGGTGCTGTCGATGTCCACCCACAGCTCGCCCTCGCCCGACTGCACGATCTCGCGAATGCGCGCGGGCGACAGCTCGTGCTCCAGCCTCCCGTCGGGACGGCGATAGATGCTGGCGGGCCAGTTCTTGGAGGCCAACGGGGCGGCGGCGGTCGCGGTCACGTCTCTAGTATAGGCGGGGGTTTCCCTCAGGCAAGCGCGCGCACGTGCGCGCACGCGCCCGCCGTCAGCCGGTCGATGCTGTACCCGCCTTCGAGCACGCTCACGATCGGCGTGGGGACCACGCGCTCGCGGAGGGCCGTCGTCCATACCGCCATGTCCTCGGGCTCCAGCGTGAAGCCCCCCAGCGGGTCGCCCGCTAGCGAGTCGAACCCCGCCGAGACGAGCAGGACGTTCGGGCGCCATCCCTCCAGCGCCGCGTCCACCGCCTCCAGCAGATCCCGTCGATAGACCTCGCGCGGCAGCCCCGGTGGCCGTGGCACGTTGTAGACGTTCCCCACCCCACGCTCGTGGGCGGCGCCGGTGCCGGGATACCAGGGGTACTGGTGCATCGACACGTAGCGGATCGTGGGATCGTGCTCGACCAGCGCTTGCGTGCCGTTGCCGTGGTGCACGTCCCAGTCCACAATCAGAACCCGGGCGTGGCCCCGCGCCTGAGCGTGCCGGGCCGCGATCACGACGTTGTTGAGGAAACAGAATCCCATCGCCCTGTCGGCGAGGGCGTGGTGCCCGGGCGGCCGCAGGGCGCCGAACGCGGTCCCGCCGGCCACTGCTTCGTCCACGGCCGCGGCCGCCACACCCGCCGCCGCGAGCGCGGCCTCCCAGCTGCGCGGTCCCATGATCGTATCCGCGTCGAGCATCCCCCCTCCCTGCTCTGCAAGGCGCTCCAGCGCGTCGACATAGGCCGCCGGATGGGCCCGCTCGATCGCGGCGCGATCCGCAGGCCGGGCCTCGACCCAGCGGATCTCCGCCGCGAGCGCCGGGTCGCGCAACGCCTCGAGCACCGCCTCGATGCGCTGAGGGCATTCGGGGTGCCCCGCGCCGGCGTCATGAAGCCGGCAGGCGGGGTGCCAGGCGACGGTCACAGACATTGCGGAATGCGGCTTGCGGAAGGCGGAATGGGTGGACGGCTAGTTGTGGAGATGGTGGTGGTGCAAGAGCTCCCGAATCGACTCTACGTCCTGCTTCATCTCTCGGCGCGCGACATCGAGCTCGGCCAGCGTGCGGCGATAGCGCCGCCAGCCGGCGAGAACCAGGACCACCGCCAGGGCGCACGCGCCGCCGGCCGCGACCAGCCACAGCCGATGCACCGCGACGCCCCCGTACACGAGTAGGAGGGCGTCGAGCGACAAGAACCCAACCGCGATAGTGGTGAGCGTCCGGCTCGGCTTCATCGCACGGGGTGGCGCCTGGCGGGGAGAACGATGAACGGCGCGTTGGCGCCGGCGCCGAGGGTGCCGAGGGTGACGGATTCGTCGAGGATTTGACCGCCTCGGAACTTGACCACGTAGTCGTCCGGACGGAAGACGTTCGTCCGCAGCGCCCGAGCCAGCGCCTCGCGCTTGAGCTGGGCGACGGTCGTATCGGGCCCAACCGCGAGGAACACCTGGTCCCACACGTCGGTGACCATCACGCGCACGGCGAACTTCTCCAGCACGGCTGTCATGCCTCCTCCACGCCCGCGTCGAGCGGCAGGGTCGAGAGAAACCGGTCCAGCGCCTGGTCGAAGAACAGCGTCGAGCCGCGGACGCGGGACTTGCCGCCGTCGAGCGGCACGGCGCTGATCACGATCTCCTCCCCCCCTTGGCCGCGCAGGGTGACGAAGGTGGGCCCTTCCTTCTCCACGAAGGCGCTGGCGTGCGGCACGCGTTCGGCGAAGAAAGCCTTCGCGCGGGCGAGGACTTCCTGGGGCGGCAGGGCGACGATGGTCGTATGGGTCATGGCGTTTCGAGAATGGTGATGCCGGTCGGCTGCAGCGGGACCGGCGCTATGGCGACGGTGACCCGGGTCGCCAGGTCGATCACCTCCACGGCGCCCGGGTCGGTGCCAACGCTCTCCACCGACACGAAAGCATAACGGCCGTCCGGCGAATAGGCCACTCCGTGCGGCAGCGGCTTGGAGACGGGGATCCGGGCCGCCTCGGTCAGGGTGTTCGCGTCGATCAGCGAGACGCTCCGCGCCTTCTTGTTGGTCACGAGCACCCAGCGGCCGTCGGGGGAGGATTCCGCGTTGTACGCGCCCGCGCCAGTTGGGATCTCGCTCACCAGGTCCAGCGTGGCCGCGTCCCGCACCTGCAGGGCGTCGCCGTGGTTGCAGGCGATGTAGAGCCGCCGGTCGTCCGGGGAGACAGACACGAAGGTCGGCGAGCACTCGTGCCCACCGGCCTGCCCCCCTATTCCCGTCGAACGGCGCCGCGCGATCGTGAACGTCTGCCGGTCGATCTCGAGCACCTCGTCGGACTCCATGCAGGTGACGTAGACCCTGGTGCCCGCCCGGTTCACCCGGACCCCGTGGGGCATGTCGCACGCCGGCAGGTTCGCGAGGGTGCGCATCCGCGGGGTGTGGACGACCGACACCACGTTCACCCGCGGGTGGTCGCCGTGGAAATCGGAGTTGGCCACGAACGCCAGCTCCCCGTCCGGGGTGAGGGCGATGGTTGTCGGAAACAACTCCAGCGGCGCCCGCCCCACGAGCGTATCCCCCTCCGCCGCCATCTTCCACAACGTCCCGAATGGGGTGCCGTGGGCGACGGTTACGTACCAGAACCTCCCGTCCGGCGACCCGGCCACGTGGTGGGGCCCATCGATGTCGGCGGGCATGACCCCCACCGTGACCGTCTTGACGGCCCGGAGGGCGCTCCCATCCCAGGCGAGCTGGGTGACCACATCCCCCGACTCGCTGGACACGAGGATCAAGTAGCCCGGTGGCCGGGTTGCGAGGGCAGCGGCCAGAGCCACGAGCCAGACAAGGGGGCGCATGCATGGAAAGATAGGCGTGGGCCGAGGTGCCTTGCACTCCCGGAATGACTGTGACGCCGCCGAAGGTGGATAAGGCGAACTCGCGGCAGATTCTGTGGAGGCTTAGCGTAGCATTTCCCGAAGCCGCCCCTCCACCTGCGAATTCGGCACGGCGACCGCCCCCGTCTCGCGCGCCGCCCGCAGCACGTCGGCCTTCACATGCGAGCCGAAAGCGAGGACAGGAATCCCCCACCCCACGAACGTCCGGATGCGCTCATCCGCCTCGGCCGATTCGATGTCGACGACCGCGAGATCGCACGCTGTCTCATCCTTTGTGACCTCGCCGCCGGCGGCGGCCACCACCGCCCCCAGCTTCGATCGGAACAGCAGGTCTTGGGCCGCCAGATAGACGCGCCTACCCATGGAGCGGCTCCACGGCGGCCACCTCCTGCATCGGCGCCCCCGGTTTGCGGAGTAGATCGAACAGCGAGGTCCGAGGCCGGAACACGAGAATCGCGTCCCCCGGCGGCGGCTCGTCGAGCCCGTCGAGCATCACGAACACCGGTGCGCGCCGCCGGCGCGCTGGAAGGCGCACCCGGTACGATCGCCCGTGCCACACCAGATCCAACGATTCCCGTTTCCCCTTTCCCGTTTCCCGTTCCATGAAGACGTCGTCCTCCACTTTCCATACCCCCTCCGCAATCCGCTCCCCCGACCGGTAAAACAGGGCATCGAACGGCTCCCCTTCGTGTCGCTTGAAGTTCTCCTCGGCGGCCCAGTCGTACGCCTCGAGCGCGGCGACGTTCGCCCGCCACTCAAGATGGTGCCGCAGCTCGTGGGTGAGGGTCTCCCAAGCTTCCTCGCGCCAGTCGAACTCGCCCGGGGCGCCCAGGCCGGCCAGCGCCTGAAACGACCCATGGTACAGCACAACCCGCGATTGCAGGTTGGCGCCGTTGCCGCTCCACTCCAGGGGGATGCATTCGCCCAGGGTGTAGATCTCGGCGCGAATGGGATGGGGCACGGTCTTGGGGCTCACGTCCACCGTCACCACCCCGGCGAGGTAGGCTGGAGGGACTTCCTTCAGGAGCCGGTCGACGAGCTGCCGGAAATCACCGAGCTGCACGGCGCCGCCCCAATGCGGAATGGGGAATGCGGAATGCGGAATGGCAGCTCGAAGCTTCGTGCATCAATTCCGCATTCCGCATTCCGAATTCCGCATTGCGTCTAGCCCCGCAGGCGCTCCGCCAGGTACTCTACGAGCCGGTCGCCCGCCAGGCGAACCTGTTGCAGCGTATCCCGGTCCCTGACCGTCACCGTCTGGTCCTGGAGCGTCTGCCCGTCGATCGTGATGCCGAACGGGGTGCCCGCCTCGTCCTGACGTCGGTAGCGCCGGCCGATCGAGCCGCCGTCGTCGTAGAAGACGTTGTAGTGCTTGCGCAGGTCGTCGAAGACGCGGCGCGCCAGCTCGGGCATCCCGTCCTTGTTCACGAGCGGGAATACCGCCGCCTTGAGCGGCGCGAGCGCGGGATGGAGCCCCAGCACTACGCGCTTCTCCCCTGCCACCTCATCCTCCCGGTAGGCGTCCGCCAGGAGGACCAGCGTGGTGCGGTCCGCCCCCGCGGAAGTCTCGACGACGTAGGGGATGAAGCGCTCGTTCGTACCCGTATCCAGGTACTCGAGCTTCTTCCCCGAGTACTCCTGGTGGCGCGACAGGTCGAAATCAGTGCGGTTGTGGATCCCCTCGAACTCCTGCCACCCGAAGGGGAACTCATATTCGATGTCGTAGGCATCCTTGGCGTAATGCGCCAGTTCTTCCTTCGTGTGCTGGTGGAACCGCAGCTTCTCCGGCCGGACGCCGAGGCCCTGGATCCATCTCATCCGCTCGTGGCGCCAGAACTCGAACCACTCCCTATCGGTCCCGGGCTTCACGAAGAACTGCATCTCCATCTGCTCGAACTCGCGCGTGCGGAAGGTGAAGTTCCCCGGCGTGATCTCGTTGCGGAATGCCTTCCCGATCTGCGCGATGCCGAAAGGGATCTTCTGGCGCGACGACTGCAGCACGTTGAGGTAGTTGACGTAAATCCCCTGCGCCGTCTCGGGCCGCAGGTAGACCACGGCGGCCGCCTCTTCCACCGGCCCCATGACCGTCTTGAACATCAGGTTGAACAGCCGCGGCGCGGTGAGCGTTCCCTTGTTACCGCACACCGGACACTGGCCTGAAGGCTCTCCGGGCGTGCCCTTGATCCGCGGATCGTCGGCGCGGAACCGGTTCTTGCACTGTTTGCAGTCGATCAGGGGATCGGTAAAGCCCGAGACATGCCCCGACGCCTCCCACACCTTGGGGTGCATCAGAATCGCCGCGTCGAGCCCCTCGATGTCCTCGCGCTCGTGGACCAGCGAGCGCCACCAGCGCTCCTTGATGTTCTTCTTCAGCTCGACGCCGAGGGGGCCGTAATCCCATACGGAGCCGAGGCCACCGTAGATCTCGGAGGACTGAAACACGAACCCGCGCCGCTTCGCGAGCGACACGAGTTTCTCCATGGTGTTGTCGACAGGGGGCATAGGAAGCCGGAAGATAGAAACGCGCTAGAGACGCGGCAACCCGAAGGCCTCGCGCGTGGCGCGCTCGGCCAGCTGGGCGAGGCCCTCCGCGTCGAGCGTGCGGCCGCCGCCGTCCAGGACCTGAACGCCGATCAGGTCGCGCGCGGCGCCCGCCACCACCACGGCTTGCTTCCTGGCGTCCTGAGCCCGGCGCACGACCTCGCCTGCGGCCTTGCCGATCATGGAAGTGCGGTCGAAAAGCCCCTCACCCGTGATCACCAGGTCGGCCTTCGCCAGCGCGGCGTCGAAACCGACGCGCTCCAACGTCCACTGGGCGCCGGGCACGAGCGCCGCCCGGGCGAAGAACGCGAGCCCCACACCCAGCCCGCCCGCGGCGCCGCCCATGGGGAGGGTCGCGAGATCGGGGCGGCCGTGGCGGGCCATCAGCTCTCCCAGGCGATCGAGCCCCGCCGCCAGACGCTGCACCTGCTCCGGCGTGGCGCCCTTCTGGGGCGCGAAGACCGGCGCCGCGCCGTCCGAGCCCACGAGCGTCGTGCTCACGTCGGCCAGGGCGATCACCCGAGCCTCGAGCCCCCACCCCCCGCCGAAGTCGACCAGGTCCGCCAGGCTCCCACCCCCCTCGGGCAGGGGCGCGCCGGCCGCGTCCTGGAAAGCCCAGCCCAGGCCGCGCGCCGCTCCTGTGCCGCCGTCCACCGTGGCGCTGCCACCCAGACCCACCACCACGGTCTTCGCGCCCCGGTCCGCCGCTTCCCAGATCAGCTCGCCGACTCCGCGGGTGGTGGTCCGGAGGGGGTCACGCTCCCCGGGCTCGAGCAGGGCGAGCCCGCAGGCGGAGGCGCTCTCGAACAGCGCGGTCTCGGGATCGATCCACCCGAGCTCCGCCTCGACCGGCGCCCCGAGGGGGCCGGTGACCCTCACCTTTTCCCGCAGGGATTCCGGCGGTAGGACCGCGTCGAGGAGGCCATCCCCGCCATCTGCCACCGGACAGGCGAGCACGGTGGCAGCGGGAATGGCGCGACGGACGCCGTCGGCGAGGGCATCGGCTACTTCCCGCGGACTGAAGGTGCCCTTGAAGGCGGCCGGGGCGACGAGAACGACCGGAGGCATTACTGCTTCATACAACTTCGATGATTTGATCCCGCCGGGTCCCAACGCTCACGTAGCGGATGGGAGCATGCACGAGGTCTTGCAGCCGATCGAGGTACGCGCGCGCGGCGGGCGGCAGGTCCGCCAGACGGCGCACGTCCTTGAGCGACTTCTGCCACCCGGGGAGCAGCTCGTAGACCGGCCGCACCCGCTCGATCCGCTCCACGTCGGCGGGCATGCTGTCCTCGGCCCGACCATCCAGCAGGTAGCCGACGCAGACCGGGATCTCGGCGAAGGTGTCGAGGACATCGAGCTTGGTGACCGCGAGCCCCGTGAGGCCGTTCACACGCACCGCGTAGCGGACCACGACCGCGTCAAACCAGCCGCAGCGCCGCGGCCGGCCCGTGGTGGCGCCGTACTCCCCGCCCAGGTCGCGAATCCGCTCGGCTTCCTTCGGGTCGCCCTCGGTGGGGAGCGGCCCATTACCGACGCGCGTGGTATAGGCTTTCACGACGCCGATCACCTCATCGATCGCCGTGGGCCCGATCCCCGACCCGACCGCCGCACCGCCCGCGGTGGTGTTGGACGACGTCACGTACGGGTAGGTGCCGTGATCCACGTCGAGGAGCGCGCCTTGCGCGCCCTCGAGCAGCACCGACTCTCCTCGCTGCAATGCCTCCCACACCACGCGCCCCGCATCCACGGCGAGCGGCAGCAGCCGCGGCGCGAGCCAGACAAGTAGCCGCCCGTGCTCCTTCAGGTCGGCGCACTCCGCCGCGCCGAGGAGCTTCAGCATCGCATTCGCGGCCTCGACCCGTTGGTGGACCAGTTCCTTGGCGCGGTCGAGGTTGCGGAGGTCGCCCACGCGGATCCCGCGGCGGCCGTACTTGTCCTCGTAGGTGGGGCCGATCCCCCGCCCCGTGGTGCCGATCTTTTCCCGCTGCTCGCGGGCGCGGTCGAGAAGCTTATGGTACGGCAGGGTGAGGTGGGCCCGGTCGGAGATGAAGAGCCTGTTCTCGACTTTGACCCCCTTCTTTTCCAGGGCCTCCAGTTCCGTGAAGAAGGTCTCGGGGTCGAGCACCACGCCGTTCCCGACCAGGCACACGGCGCCCTGGATGATGCCGGAGGGGATCTGATGGAGGACGAACTCTCCGGCCCCGGTGTCCACTGTGTGGCCGGCGTTCGCGCCGCCCTGGTAGCGCACGACGAGGTCGGCGCGCTCGGCCAGGACATCGACGATTTTTCCCTTGCCTTCGTCGCCCCACTGGGCGCCGACGACCACGACGCAGTGTGTTTTCGGTCCGAACATGGCGCCTCGGCGCTGTTCACAAAAAAAAGGCCCCGGCAGTCACGGGGCGCTGGTGCATCCTCTGAGGAAAACTAGGGGGCTTCGGGATGGGAGTCAACGCGGCAGCGAGGCCGCGATCTTCGCGGCCACGGCTTTCACGCCGTCCAGCTGGAGCCGGTCAGCCGTGTCCGTCGGCCGGTGCACGACCCGCATCGTCTGCCACCCGCCTTTCATGATCGTGACGCACTCCCGCGCCGCTTGGGCGAAGGCGATCCCGTCCACCAGCACCGGCAGCCGGCGCCAGCGGCGCGCGCCGAGGCCGGAAACCACGGCGTCGACGACCGGCCCCCCGCGATGCATGAAGGCGACCACGCCGCCCCGGTCGTCGATGCCGTCGAAGTTGAGCACCGCCGTGTCGCCGAATAAGTTGGCACGCTCCCGTACAATCGCGCGGGCGCCCTCGAGGCCGAACTCCTCGCCATCGGGGAGAATGACGCCTACCGGCGCGTCCGGCGGCAGGGCGTCCACGGCGGCAAGGACGGCGAGCACTCCGGAGGCGTTATCCACGGCGCCGGGGGAGGCGTCGTGGGGGCGGCTGCGGGCGAGGCGCTGACCGCCGAGTGCGGCGATCGCGAGGAACGGTAGCCAGAGCGGCGCGGCGACTCCGCGTCCGAGCAGGTGCAGGACCGCGAGTACCAAGAGCGCACCGCTCCCCGCGGCGGCGAGGCACACCGCAGCGAGTCGGCCCGCCATCGACATCGCCTGCCCCTTCGAGTCGTGGTGGGCCGTCAGCCAGACGCTGATCCGCGTCCGCGGCCGGACGCCGATGAGGTTAACGCCGGCGGCGGACGGCCACGGACACGGAAGGATCCCGGTCATCGCCCCGAGCGCATGCGCCAAGAACGCCGTGAGCACGCTGAGCAGGAGCAGCTGCGGGAACAGCCCGCGGACCTGGAGCAGGATCCCCGCCCCGACGGCCGACGCGGTGACGGCGAGGGCGCGTCCGCACGCCGTCACGACCCAGATGCCGCGGGGGCTGGCCGTGAAACGGTGTTCCATGACCACGAAGCCGCGCGCGCCGAGCTCCCGCTTGAGAGTGGCCCGGACGGTTTCGTTGTTCAGGGTGCCGGCGAGGCGGGGGACCGCAAGCTCGGTGAGGAGCGCCCGGAAGCTGGTCACGCGGCGACGAGCTTGGCTACGCGCTTCTGGTCGGCGGCGGAGAGCGGCGCGAGCGGGGGGCGGACCGGGCCACCGTACAGCCCGACAGCGTCCATCGCTGCCTTCACCCCGGCGGGCCCGAGCTTGCCGACGATCTCCTTGTCCAGCGGACCGAGCTTCTCCTGCAGCGCGCCCGCGGTCGCCCGGTCCCCCGCGCGGAACGCAACGACCAACTCCACGCAGCGGCGCGCCATGTAGCACGCCACCGCCACCATTCCCCCGTCACACCCCAGCTCGAGCGCCGCATAGAGCAAGGAGCCCGAGCCCACGAACACCGCCCACTGCGGCGCGGCCTCGCGGTAGGCGGCGAGGGTCTTCACGTCCCCCGAGGAGTCCTTCACCCCCACGATATTGGGATGGCCCACGAGCTGCTGCAGTAAGCCGGGCGCGAGGGCGAGGTGCGTGTACTTGGGGACATTGTAGACCAGGATCGGGATCGGGCTCGCGTCCGCCACGGCGCGGAAGTGGCCCGCCAGGCTCGCGGGGCTGCACGCGGCGGCGAAGTAGCCGGGCGGGCGGACCAGCGCAGCGTGGGCGCCCATCTCGGCCGCCGCGCGGGTGAGCGCGACCGTCTGGCGGGTGGACTCGGCCCCCGTGCCCGCGAGGAGCCACTTCCCGTCGGTCAGCGCCTCGCGCGTCCGAGCGACCAGCCGGCGTTGCTCGTCCGGCGTGAGGAGCGGCGCCTCGCCGGTGGAGCCCGCGACCACGATCCCGTCGAGGCCGTCGGCCAGGAGGCGGGAAACGTTGCGCTTGTGGTGAACCGGGGAGAGGTCGCCGGTGACGCCGTCGAACGGCGTCGTGATGGGGGCGAGCACACCCCCGAGCCGCTGCTCCGTCACGAGGGCGGCAGCATGCTCGACAGGTCGTCGGTGAAGCCAGCGGGGCGGTCCGGTTCGGGCTCGGCCTTCACCGGAGCGGCCTCCGTGGTCGAGGCGACCCGCGAGCGCCGGCGCAGGGTGCGCATCTGCAGTTCGAAGTCGGCCGGGTTGGACGACGCCGCCATCGCCGTCTCGTAGGTCACGATCCCCTCCGACACCAGGTCCATCAGGTGCTGGTCGAAGGTCTGCATCCCGTACTGCTCCCGCGACTCCTTGATGTAGTCGTGCAGCTCGGGGGTCCGGTTCGGGTCCTTGATCATGTCCCGCGCGGTGCCCGTGGCGATCAGGATCTCGAGCGCCGCTGCCCGGCCCTTGCCGTCGGCCCGCGGCAAGAGGCGCTGCGACACGACCGCCTGAAGCGCCTCGGAGAGGCGCAGCCGGCAGATCTCTTGCTCCTCCGGCGGGAACATCGACACGATGCGGCTCACCGTGGTGACGGCGTCCGGCGTGTGTAGTGTCGAGATCAGCACGTGGCCCGTCTCGGCGGCCTTCATCGCCGTGTCGATCGTCTCCGAATCCCGCATCTCGCCGATCAGGACTACATCGGGGTCCTGCCGCAGCGCGGCCCGGAGCCCCATCCGGAAGTCGTCGGTGTCCACGCCGATCTCGCGCTGCGTCACCGAGCAGCTGATGTCGCGGTGCAGGAACTCGATCGGGTTCTCGAGCGTGAGGATGTGCTTGTGCTGGGTCTGGTTGATGTGATTGATGATCGCCGCCATCGTCGAGCTCTTCCCGGAGCCTGTAACACCGGTGACGAGAATCATCCCCCGCTCGGCCGACGCCACCTGCGACAGCACCGCCGGGAGCTTCAGGCTCTCGAACGACGGCACGTCGAACGGGATTACCCGCATCACGATCATGAACGACGACCGTTGCCGGAGAATACTCACCCGGAACCGGCCGATCCCCGGCATCCCCCAGGAGCAGTCGTAGTCGCGGACCTTGTCGATGCGCGTGCGGTCCTCCTCGCTCGGCATCAACCGCAGGGCGATCGCTTTGGTCTGCTCGGGGGTGAGCCGTTGCTTGGTGAGGGGCACCAGCTTGCCGTCGATGCGGGCGCGGAACACGTCCCCCGCCTTGATGTGCAGGTCGGAGGCCCCGCGGTCCACGGCTGCCTTGATGATCTTTTCCATTCCGTGCCCGGTTAGTAGCCGGCCTCCAGGTCCACCACGTTTTCGAGCGGCGCTCCTGCAAGATAGCGCCGGATGTTGCGCACGATGAGCCCCGTCTCCCGCTCCCAAAACCGGTCGGTCACGGCGCTCACGTGCGGACTCACGAGCACCCGGGGATGAGCCCAGAACCGGTGCCCCGG
Source organism: Gemmatimonadota bacterium (assembly GCA_016177465.1). GTDB lineage: Bacteria > Gemmatimonadota > Gemmatimonadetes > Gemmatimonadales > GWC2-71-9 > JACOVF01. The sequence continues at coordinate 17,154 of JACOVF010000126.1, read as the reverse complement.
CGGTAGAGGTTCCACGACAAACACATCCAGCGCCGCCCCCCGCAGCCGCCCCCGGTCCAGAAAGTCCAGCAGCGCCGCCTCATCGAGCAGCGAGCCCCGGGACACGTTCACCACCAAGGCGTTCGCCGGCAGCCGGTCCAGAATTTCCCGCCCCACCACCCCAGCCGTTTCCGCCGTGTGCGGGGCGGCGATCACCAGGCAGTCGCTCTCGGCGGCGAGGCGCGGCAGCTCGCGGAACGAGCCCACCCAGGCAACCCCGTCCGGCCCGCCCCGCTCCGGGCGGCGGCGCACCCCGGCGACGTGCATCCCGAGCGCCAGGCCACGCCGCGCCACCGCGCTCCCGATTCCGCCGAGCCCCAAGACACCGAGCCGCAGCCCCGCCAGCTCGCGCACCGGCCGGTGTAGATCGGTGAACTCATCCCTCGCCCAGCGGCCCGCGCGATGCGCCTCGAGCATCCAATCGAGGCCGCGGGCGAAATACGCGATCGCGGCGATCACCCAGTCAGCGATCGGCTCGGCGTGCACGCCGGCCGAGTTCGTGAGGATCACGCCCGTGCCCCGCAGGTGCGGCAGGCTCGCGCCCACCCCCGCCGTCCCGCTGTGCGCCCACTTCAGCGTCCCGCGCGCGGCCTCAATCACCCCCGGCGGCACCCCATAGCCGAGATAGATCTCGGCGCCGCGCGCGGCGGCTACGGCCTCCCGAGTCCCCGAGCCGCCGTCCCCGTCCGAGGCGGCGGGGGCGTGCACTTCAACCAGCGCCCACCCGGGGCCCAGTGCCGCGCGGATCGCCGCGACGCTCGCCGGCGGAATCCGCCAGACGGCGCGCGGCGCCTGCAGATCGATGACGAGGCGGCGGCTCACTCGCCGGTCGAGACCGTCCGCACGCTGGCGTGGTGCAGCAGGGCGATCATCACCTGGTCGTGCAGCCGCTTGGGCCCGCGCAGCTCGTACTCCACCACCAGGTCCACGTTCTCGCGGCGGTGCGTCTGGCGAACGATCTCGAGTCCGGCGCGCTGCACCACCGTTTCCAACTCCTCCACAACCTGCGGCTCCGGCCGGGCGTGGATCGACACCCGGCTCGTCGCCGCCTGGCGCTCGACGAGTACCTCGACGCGCCCCAGCCCCTGCAGGACGAGAATCACCAAGAGCGTCGTGCCGCATGCCTCGAGGTAGTAGCCGGCGCCGAGGGCCACACCGATCGCCGCGACCACCCAGATGGTCGCCGCGCTCGTCAGCCCCACCACCGCACCGCGGGCGTGCAGGATCGTGCCCGCACCGATGAACCCGACCCCGGTGACGATCTGCGCCGCCACGCGTGTCGGGTCGGCGGTGCCGCTCGCCATCGTGATCGAGAGCTTGGTGTAGAGCGCCGAACCGATGCAGATCAAGATGTTGGTGCGCAGCCCCGCGGGCTTGCCCCCCAACTCGCGCTCCAGCCCGATCGCGCCGCCCAGGACGGTCGCGAGCGCGAGCTGTAACATCAGCTCGAGCCGGAAGATCTCGATCACCCGGTCCATCAGCTCGCTCATGACGCCTCCGCTCCCGCCAGGAACCCCATCCGCTGCCGCACCTCGGCGATCGTTTGCCGCGCGAGCGCCCGCGCCTTGGCCGCGCCGGCGCGAAGGACGTCAGTCACCCGCCGAGCCTGCAGCTGCTGCGCCCGCTCGCGGATCGGGGTCAGCGTGGCTATCATATTGTCCGCCAGTACCCGCTTGCAATCGAGGCAGCCCCAGCCCGCGGTCCGGCACTGCCGCGCCACGTGGGCCTGCGTCTCCGGTGGCGAGAAGCCCTGGTGGATGGTGAAGACGTTGCACAGCTGGGGGGTCCCCGGGTCCTTGCGGGTCTTGCGAGCCGGATCGGTGGCGGCGGGCCGCAGCTTCTCCCAGATCGTGTCGGGAGTGTCGAACAGGCTGATCGTGTTGCCCAGGCTCTTGCTCATCTTGACCTGGCCATCGAGCCCGAGGACGCGCTTCGCGGTCGAGAGGTGGGCCTGGGGCTGCGGGAAGAAGCCCTCGCCGAAGCGGCCATTCCAGCGGCGCGCGATCTCGCGCATCAGCTCGAGGTGCTGCAGCTGGTCCTCCCCCACGGGGACGAGGGTCGCCTTGTAGAGCAGTACGTCCGCAGCCTGGAGGACAGGGTAGTTGAGCAGCCCCGCGGGCACGCTTGCCTGGCGCTGCGCCTTGTCCTTGAACTGGGTCTGGCGTTCGAGCTCGCCGAGCGGGGTCACGATCGTGAGCAGCCAGTTCAGCTCGCTGTGCTCGGGCACGTGGGATTGGACGAAGACGATGCAGCGCTCGGGATCGAGCCCCGCCGCGAGCAGACCTATGGCCATGTCGGTGGTGCGCTGGGCAAGCGTCGCGGGCTCGTAGGCTTGCGTCACGGCGTGCAGGTCGACAATGCAGAAAAGGCAGTCGTGCTGGTGCTGCAGCTGGACCCAGTTCTGGACGGCGCCCAGGTAATTGCCGATGTGGAGCTCGCCGGAGGGCTGGATCCCGGAAAAGACGCGCGCCATAGGGCTCACAAGCTAGAGTGGGGGGATAGTCGCCGCAAGGTGCGGAATCTCTTGGACTTAGTCGATGTCGCGCGGCACGCCTCCCGACGGGCGGTGGGGTATCTGCAGGAGGTGCACACCCCCGATCCCGCCGCCTGGACGGAGAAGTCGCGGCACGATTTCGTGACCGAGATCGACCGCACCGCCGAGTCGCTCATCGCCGAGTCGCTGGCGAACGCGGTGCCCGGTTCGATCGTCGTGGGGGAGGAGCTGAGCCCCGTGCGGGCGCGCGACGGCGAAATCGTGTGGATCGTCGACCCGCTCGACGGCACGACGAACTTCCTGCACCAGTATCCGCAGTACGCAGTGTCGATTGGGTGCGTGGTGAGTGGGATGTTGGGTGTGGGCGTGATTCACGACGTGGCGCGCGACGTGGTGTACCACGCAGCCGCAGGGCACGGCGCATGGCTGGGCGAGCGGCGGCTCCAGGTTTCCGCGGTCACCGATCCGCGGCGGGCGCTCGTGGGGACCGGGTTCCCGTTCAAGCACATCGAGCAGTTAGACCGTTACCTGCGGCAGTTCGCCACGGTACTCCGCGCCTCGAGCGGCGTCCGGCGCGCGGGCTCCGCAGCGCTCGACCTGGCCGACGTGGCCGCGGGTCGATTCGACGTGTTCTGGGAGCTGTCGCTCGCGCCGTGGGACGTGGCGGCCGGCGTCGTGCTGGTGCGGGAGGCGGGCGGCGTGGTCACCACGATCGAGGGGAGCGACGAGGTGCTGGGAGACGGCTCGATCGTGGCCGGGAACCCCACCCTGCACCGTTGGCTCACCGACCTCTTGGGGAACGTGTAGATGCCTTCACCGCTCGTCGAATGCGTCCCCAACTTCTCCGAAGGCCGCGACCCGCAGGTCCTGGACGCCCTGCGCGCGGCGATCGCCGGCGTCCCCGGGGTGAAGCTCCTGGACGTCCAGGCCGACGCGTCGCACCACCGTTCGGTGTTCACGTTCGTGGCGCCGCCGGCGGCGGCCGTCGAAGCGGCGTACCGCGCAGTCCGGGTGGCGAGGGAACGGATCGACCTGACCAAGCACCAGGGCGAGCACCCGCGGATGGGCGCCACGGACGTCGTCCCGTTCATCCCGGTACGTGACGTCACCATGGACGACTGCGTGGCGCTCGCCAAGCGGCTCGCCGAGCGCGTTGGCCGGGAACTCGAGATCCCGGTGTTTCTCTATGCGAACGCGGCCACCCGCCCTGAACGCGAGCGGCTCCCCGACATCCGCAAGGGCCAGTTCGAGGGGCTGCGCGAACGGATCGGCGCCGATCCGGCGGCCGACCCGGACTTCGGACCGAGGAAGATCCACCCCACCGCCGGCTGCACCGCGATCGGCGCCCGGCCGTTTCTCGTCGCGTACAACATCTACCTGGACACCGGCGACGTGCAGATCGCCAAGGACGTCGCCAAGGGAATCCGCACTTCGAGCGGCGGGCTCCCCGGGCTTCAGGCGAGCGGATTCGAGGTGGTAGGCAAGGCGCAGGTGTCGATGAACCTGCTCGATATCGACCTCACATCCCCCGCCACGGTGTTCTCAGCGGTCGCGGCCGAGGCGAAGAGTCGCGGGGTGGACGTGCTGAAAAGCGAAGTCGTGGGGCTGATCCCCGAGCGGGGCATCTTCGGGGCCGGGGCGGCTTACCTCAAGCTCCCCGACGCCGCCGACCACCTCCTCGAGGCCAAGATCCGCGCGGTCGAGGGACCGACACTCGACCAGTGGATCGAGGAGCTGGCAGGATCGAACCCGGTGCCGGGAGGCGGGAGCGCCGCGGCGCTGGCGGGGGTGCTTGCCGGCGCGCTCGTCGCCATGGTGGCGCGGCTCACGGTCGGCCGCAAGGCGTACGCCGCGGTTGAGGGGCGCGCGAAGGAGATCCTCGGCGAAGCCGAGACGCTGCGCGCCGAGCTGCGGCAGCTCGTGGACGAGGACGCGGCGGCGTACGCGAAGGTCAGCGAAGCCTACAAGGTCCCGAAGGACGCCCGCGACCGCACGCAACGCATCGACGCAGCTCTTCTGCAGGCGGTCCGAACCCCGCTCGACGCTGCGCGCCGCGCAGCGCGGCTGATCGTTCTCGCAGGGGAGATGGAGGAGATCGGCAACAAGAACGCCCGCTCCGACGCCGCCGTGGGACAGCTCCTCGCCAAGACGGCAATGCTCGGCGCGCTGGAAAACGTGAAGGTCAATCTCGCCGCGCTGAGTGATCGACGGCTGGGTGCGCAGCTGGCACTGGAAGCCGAGGAGCTCGGGCGCAGCTTCCCTCCCGCCCCGCGACCGAGCTAGCCGGCCGCGGTCAACACCCTTGGCGGCCCGCCGTTGGCGAGCACTGCCACGGTGTGCTCGAAGTGGGCCGAGAGCGACCCATCCTGCGTCACGACGGTCCACTTGTCGTCGAGGGTGCGGATCTCGGGGCCCCCAACGTTCACCATCGGCTCGATCGCGATCGTCATCCCCGGCACGAGGCGCGGGCCGCGCCGGGGCTTGCCATAGTTCGGCACCTGCGGCTCCTCGTGAAAGCTCGCGCCGATGCCGTGGCCCACCAGCTCCCGCACCACCGAGTACCCCGCCGCTTCCGCCACCTGCTGCACCGCGTGCCCGATGTCACCGACGTGATTGCCGACCCGCGCCTGGGCGACGCCCGCGGCCAGCGCTTCCTGGGTCACCTGCAGCAGGCGGTTCGCTTCGGACCGGATCTCGCCCACCGGGAATGTCGCCGCCGAGTCGGCATGCAGCCCCTCGAGCCAGACGCCGACGTCGACGCTCAGCAGGTCCCCCTCGTTGAGCACGCGCCGGGGCGAGGGGATTCCGTGGACCACTTCCTGGTTGATCGAGGTGCAGAGCGTGGCGGGGAAGTCGTACAGCCCCTTGAATGAGGGCCGGGCGCCGGGGTGGCTCCGGATGAACTCTTCGGCGAGACGATCGAGATCGGCGGTGGAGACACCAGGGCGCACGTGCGAGGCGACCAGCGCCAGCGTCTCCGCAACGATGCGACCTGCGGCCGCCATCGTCTCGATCTCCCGCGGCGACTTAATCGTGATCATCGCCCGATGATCCGCTTGATCTCCTCGGCGATCTGCTCGACGGTGCCCGTGCCCGGCACCCGGTGAACGTTGCCCCGCTGCGCGTAGTGCGCGATGAGGGGCGCGGTCTCCTGCTGGTAGACCCGGAGTCGGGTCGTGATCGCCTCGCTGGTGTCGTCGGAGCGGCCTTCCTGCACGGCCCGGCCGTGCAGCCGCCGCACCAGTTCCTCCTCCGTCACGTCGAGCAACAGGATGTGGTTCAGCCGCTGGCCTCGCTCCCCCAGCGTCTTGTCCACCAGCTCGGCCTGCGCCGAGGTGCGCGGGAAGCCGTCGAAGACGGCGCCGTCCTTCGCCTGGGGCTTGACCAGCTCGTCCTTGATCAGGCCGAGGATCACCTGGTCCGGCACAAGCTTGCCCGCGTCATAGAACTTCTTGGCCTCACGGCCGAGCGGGGTGCCGGCCTTCATGGCCCCCCGGAGGATGTCGCCGGTGGCGATCTTCGGCACGCCGAGCCGCTCGGCGAGGATCTTGCCCTGCGTCCCCTTGCCGGAGCCCGGCGCGCCGAGCAGGAGGATGAACACGTTACCGCGGACGGCCGCGGAACTTGACCCGGCCTTCTTTCATGAAGCCGTCGTAGTGCCGCAGCAACAGGTGCTGCTGTACTTGCTGGACGGTATCGAGCCCTACCCCCACGACGATGAGCAGGGCCGTGCCGCCGAACCCGAACGGCATGTTGAGCACGTTCGAGACGATGATCGGCATCATGGCCACCGCGGCGAGGAACAGCGAGCCCGGAAGCGTGATGCGCGACAGCACCTCGTCGATGTAGTCGGCCGTGGCGGCGCCGGGCTTCACGCCGGGGATGAACCCGCCCTGTTTCTTGAGGTTCTCCGCCAGGTCCACCGGGTTGAAGATGATCGACGTGTAGAAGTAGGCGAAGAAGACGATCAGGACCACGCTCGAGACGATGTAGACCGGCGAGGTGGTGTTGAACAGATCGGCCATCGCCTTGAGCCAGGGCACGTTCGAGAACGTCGCGAGCGTGCCCGGCACGATGATGAGCGACTGGGCGAAGATGATCGGCATCACGTTGGCGGTGTTGAGCCGCAGCGGGATGAAGGTCTTCTGCCCCTCGCGGATGCGGCCGCGGCCCATCACCTTGCGCGGGATCTGGATCGGGATGCGGCGCGCCGCCACCGTCACCGCCACGGTCCCGGCGACGACCAGCACCATCACGCCGAGCACCGCCAACAGCACCGGGAACGACAGCGCCCTGGCCTGCAGCGCCTCGATGGTGCGCAGCGTCTCGGGCAAGAACCGCTCGATGATCGAGAAGAAGATGAGCAGGCTCATCCCGTTCCCGATGCCCCGCTCGGTGATCTGCTCGCCCAGCCACATGATGAAGACGCCGCCCGTGGTGAGCGTCAGGACCGTGGTCATCCGGAACGCCATGCCGGCGTGCGCCACGGCACCAGGGAGCTGCTCGGTGAAGATCGCGAACCCGTATGCCTGGAACATGCACAACACGACGGTGAGGTAGCGGGTCCACTGCGTGAGCTTTTTCCGCCCCTCCTCGTCACGCTGCATCTTCTCGATGATGGGGAACACCGGGCCGGCCAGCTGGAACACGATGCTCGCGGAGATGTAGGGCATGATCCCCAGCGCGAACACCGTCGCGCGCGAGAAGCCGCCGCCCGCGAACAGATCGTACAGGCTGAACAGGGTGCCCTGCCCCGCCGTCTGCAGGAAGTCGGTCAGGGCCTGGACGTTCACACCGGGCGTCGCGACGTGCGCGCCGACGCGGTAGACCAGGAGGCACAGGAGCGTGAAGAGGATCTTTTCCTTCAGCTCCGGGACCTTGAAGAGATTGGGGATCTGCGGCGTCGTCACGGGCTCAGCCCTCGATCGTTCCGCCGGCCTGCTCGATCTTGGCCCGCGCGGAGGTCGAGATGGCCACGCCTTTCACGACGAACTTCCGCTGCACCTCGCCCATGCCAAGCAGCTTGATGGGGGTGTCCGGCCGGCGCACGAGCCCCGCCCCGAACAGCGTCTCCGGCGTCACCTCGACGCCCTCCGCGAGGAGCGAGAGGTGCCGCACGTTGACGACCTGAGCATCCTGCTTGAACGGGTTGATGAACCCACGCTTGGGGATGCGTCGGATCAGCGGCATCTGACCGCCCTCGAAGCCCGGGCGCCGGCCGCCGCCCGAGCGCGCTTTCTCGCCCTTGTGGCCTTTGCCCGACGTCTTGCCGAGCCCCGAGCCGGGCCCGCGCCCGACGCGGGTGCGCGGGCGGGAAGACCCGCGCGGCGGCTTGAGGTCGTGCAGCGCGAGCTGCTTGACCGCCCGCTCCGCTTTCGCCTTGGCCTTCGCCATCGCTTACTTCCCCTCCTTCACCGGCGTCACCTCGACGAGGTGGCGTACCTGGTAGAGCATGCCACGGAGCGCCGGATGGTCCGCGTGGATCACGACGTCCTGGTGGTGCTTGAGCCCCAGCGCTTCGAGCGTGCGTCGCAACCGCGCGGGATGGCCGCTGCCCGAGCGCCGCTGGCGGATCTGGAGCTTGCGGGTGCCCGCTGGCGGTAGGACCGGGTCGATCCCGCGGACCTTCTTGCGGTACTTCCTGGTCGGCGGCTTACGCGCCATGGGCCACCTCCTGGCGGGCCTTGTAGGGGATCGCGTCCAGCTCGACCCCGCGTTCCTTGGCCACACGCCGCGACGTGGTCAGCCGCGTCAGCCCGTCCATCGCCGCCCGCACCATGTTGTGCGGGTTGTTGGAGCCCAGGCTCTTGGTGAGGATGTCGCGCACGCCCGCGCACTCGAGCACCGCGCGCACCGGACCGCCGGCGATCACGCCGGTCCCCGACGCCGCGGGCTTCAAGAGCACCCGCCCCGCGCCGTGGTGGCCCACGACCTCGTGCGGGATGGTGGTCCCGGTGAGCGGGATGTTCGTCAGCTTCCGCCGGGCGGCTTCGACGGCCTTGCGGACCGCCTCGCTGACCTCGTTCGCCTTGCCGGTGGCGATGCCGACATTGCCCTGTCCATCGCCCACCGCGACCAACGCGTTAAAGCTGAACCGCCGGCCGCCCTTCACGACCTTGGCGACGCGGTTGATCGCGATCACGTTCTCGACGTAGCCATCGCCCTCGCGGCCCTGACGGTCGCCGGCGTCCGAACGCCGCTCGCCGCGCCCGCGGCCACCCCGGCCGCGGCCCCGACCGCCGCGCTGGCGTTGTGCCTCGGCCGTCGGCGCGTGTGCCGCCTGGGGCGTGGCCGCCTCGGGCGTGGCTGCCTGCGGCGTTGTTCCCGCCGGCGCTTCTGTCCCCGGAGTTGACGCCCCGGGCTGCTTTTCGTTCGCCATCAGAACTCCAATCCGCCCTTGCGAGCGCCGTCAGCCACGGCCTTCACGCGCCCGTGGTATTGATAACCGCCGCGGTCGAACACGACCCTGGTGATGCCCCGGTCCTTCGCTTTGGCGGCGATGAGCTGCCCCAGGGCGAAGCTCTTGGCGGTCTTACCCTTCCCCTCGACCTGGAGGCCGTCGCTCCCGTCGGAGACGCCGATCAGCGTCACCCCGCGGGTGTCGTCGACCAGCTGGGCGTAGATGTGCTTGGAGGAGCGGAACACCACCAGGCGCGGTCGCTCCAGCGTGCCGCCGACCTTCTTGCGGACGCGCAGATGCCGGCGCCGACGCTGCCCCTCGCGGGTCTTCAGGTTTCGGACTGAACGCATAGTTGATTCCGCCTACTTCGCCGCTTGGGCGGTCTTGCCGGCCTTCCGGCGCACCTGCTCGCCGGCGTACCGGACGCCCTTGCCCTTGTAGGGCTCCGGGGGACGGACATTTCGCAGCTCGGCGGCCACCTGGCCCACCAGCTCTTTGTCCACTCCCTCGATCTTCACGTTCACGTTGTTGTCCACCGTGATCTTGATCCCCTTCGGCGCCCTGTAGGGCACCGGGTGGGAAAACCCGACCACGAGTTGCACGCCGTCCCTGGTGGGCTCGGCCTTGTAGCCGACCCCCTGGATTTCGAGCGCCTTGGTGAAGCCCTTGGTGACGCCCTCCACCATGTTCGCGACGAGCGTACGGCTCAGGCCGTGGAGGGCCTTGTGCCGCGCTTCATCGGAGGGACGTCGGAGGACGACCGCGTTCTCCTCGAGCACGAGGGCCATGTCGGGGTGGAAGGTGCGGCTGATCTCCCCCCTGGGGCCCTTCACCGTGAGCGTCCGCCCGTTGATGACCGCGCTCACGCCCGTGGGGAGCGCGACTGGTTTCCGGCCGATGCGCGACATGGCGCCTCCTACCAGACCACCGCGAGCAGCTCGCCGCCGACACGGGCAGTACGGGCTTCGCGGTCGGTCATAAGCCCCTGCGGGGTGCTGAGGATGGCCATCCCCAGCCCGTTTTTCACCCGCGGAATCTCGCGCGCCTTGACGTAGCGCCGCAGGCCGGGCGCGGACACGCGCTGCAGCTCGCGGATGACGGGGGCCTCGTTGTGGTACTTGAGGTAGAGTCGCAGCAGCCCGTGGCGGCCGTCGTCCAGCACCTTGTAGTCTTGGATGTAATGGTTGTCGCGCAGGATCCGCGCCATCTCCACCTTGAGTTTCGACACCGGCATATCGACCCGCCGGTGGCCCGCCTGGCAGGCGTTCCGCACGCGGGTCAGCATATCGGCGACGGGATCAATCACGCTCATCGTCCGTCCTTTACCAACTGGCCTTGCGCACACCCGGGATCTCCCCGCGGAGTGCGAGCTCACGGAAACAGATGCGACACAGTCCGAACTTGCGGAGCGTGCCCCGACTGCGGCCGCAGCGCTGACAGCGGTGGTAGGCGCGCACCTTGAACTTCGGCTTCTGTTTGACCTTCTCGATCCAGCACTTCTTCGCCATGCGTGTCTCCTAGCCGACCGCAACGGGGGATTCGCCCCGGAAGGGCATGCCCAGCTCGCGCAGCAGCGCCTGCGCCGCATCGTCGCGGCCCGCGCTGGTCACGAAGGTGATGTCCATCCCGTGGATCTTCTCGACCTTGTCGTAGTCGATCTCCGGGAAGATCATCTGCTCCTTGATGCCGAGGGTGTAGTTCCCGCGGCCGTCGAAGCTCTTGGTGGGGAGCCCGCGGAAATCACGCATCCGCGGCACCGCCACGCTGATGAATCGGTCGAGGAACTCGTACATCCGCGCGCCGCGCAGTGTCACCGCGCAGCCGATCGGCATTCCCTGGCGGAGGTTGAAGTTCGCGATCGATTTCTTGGCCCGGGTCACCACCGGCTGCTGCCCGGTGATGGCCGCCAGCTCGGCGACCGCCGCCTCGAGCCCTTTGGGGTTCTTCGGCGCGTCGCCCATCCCGACGTTCACCACGATCTTCAGGAGCCGTGGGATCTCCATCCGGTTCTTGTAGCCGAACTGCTGCTGCAGCTTCGGCCGGACCAGCTGCTCGTAGAAGTCCATGAGCCGGGCGCGCGGCGCGGGCTCCGCCGGCGGTGCGTCTGCGGCCGGCGCGGGCGCCGACTTCGCCGCCTTCTCCTTCGCTCCGCCCTTCGGCTTCTTCTCTTTCGTGTCTGCCATCGCTTACCTCGTCCGCGGGATCGGCTGGCCGGATTTGACTGCCATCCGCTCCACCGTCCCGTCCTCGTCCAGCCGGCGCCGCACCCGCGTGGGCTCGCCCGACTTGGGGTCGAGCAGCATCACGTTCGACGCCGCGATGGGCGCGGGGAACTCGATGATCCCGCTCTCGCCCTGGGGCGTCGTGGCGCGCTTGTGCTTCTTCACGACGTTTACACCCTCCACCACCACTCGGAACTGTTTGGGGTAGACGCGGAGAACCTTGCCTTCCTTGCCTTTGGAGTCACCGCGGATCACGCGGACCGTGTCGCCCTTGGCCACGTGCAGCTTGTGGCGTTCGGGCTCCCGGCCGCGGACGCGACGGCTCTTGCGATAGACCAGGCGTCGCATGTCAGATCACCTCCGGCGCGAGCGACACGATCTTCATGAACTTCTTTTCGCGCAGCTCGCGGCCAACGGGGCCGAAGATGCGGGTTGCCCGGGGCTCGCCCGTGTCGGTGATCAGGACGGCGGCGTTCTCGTCGAACCGAATGTACGAGCCGTCGCGCCGCTTGGTCTCCTTCGCGGTGCGCACGATGACCGCCTTCGCCACCTCGCCCTTCTTGATCTGCCCGGTCGGGATGGCATCCTTGATCGTGACCACGACGATGTCCCCCAGCCCCGCGTAGCGGCGCTTGGACCCGCCGAGCACGCGGATCACGAGCGCATTCCGCGCGCCCGAGTTGTCCGCGATCTTGAGAATCGATTCCTGCTGCACCACGTGGCCTCCGCCCCTCTCGTTCCTACCTGGCCCGCTCGAGGATCTCCACCACGCGCCACCGCTTCGTCTTCGACAGCGGCCGGGTCTCCTCGATGCGCACAGTGTCGCCGGGCTTGGCGCCCGTCTCGTCGTGGGCCGCGACCTGCTTGGTGCGGACCACCTGCTTGCCGTAGAAGCCGTGGGCGAACCGACGCACCAGCGAGACCGTCACGGTCTTCTGCATCTTGTCGCTCACCACGACGCCCGTCCGGACCTTGCGGCGCCCCCTCATGATGCCCGCTTCCTCTCGCGCAAAATGGTCTGGATCCGCGCCATGTCGCGCCGGATCGTGCGGAATTGCAGCGGGTTCGCGATCGCCTCGGTGCCTCTGCGGAACGCCAGTCGGAACCGCTCCTCCGCCAGCACCACCAGCTTCTGCTCCAGCTCCTCGGTCTTCAGCTGCCGCAGATCGTCGGCCTTCTGCCTCGGCATGTTACCGCTCCTCCCGCTTTACGAACTTCGACTTCAACGGCAGCTTGGCCGCCGCCAGCGCCAGCGCGTGCCGGGCGAGGGTCTCCTCGATCCCCTCCACCTCGAACAGCACGCGGCCCGGCTTCACCACCGCTACCCAGCCCTCCGGGTTGCCCTTCCCCTTCCCCATCCGGGTCTCCGCCGGCTTCTTGGTGATCGGCTTGTCGGGAAACAGCCGGATCCACACCTTGCCGCCGCGCTTCATCTCCCGCGTCAGCGCGACGCGCGCCGCCTCGATTTGCCGGTTCGAGACCCAGCCCGGTTCGAGCGCCATCAGCCCGTAGTGGCCGAACGCCACCGTGTTGCCCCGCGTGGCGAGGCCGTTCATGTTCCCCTTGAACCGCTTCCGGAACTTGACGCGTTTCGGTGCCAGCATGACTCAGACGCCCGTGCTGTAGGTGCGACCGTGCAGGTCTTCCGTGCGCTCGCCCTTGAAGATCCACACCTTCACGCCGATGGTGCCGAACGTGGTCTTCGCGGTCGAGGTCGCGTAATCGACGTCGGCCCGGAGCGTGTGCAACGGCACCCGCCCCTCGTGGTAGCCCTCCGAGCGGGCGATCTCCGCCCCACCCAGCCGGCCTCCGGCCTTGATCTTGATCCCCTGGGCCCCCATCCGCATCGCGCTCTGGACGGCCCGCTTCATCGCCCGCCGGAAGGAGATCCGCTGCGTGAGCTGGTGCACCACGCTGTCCGCCACGAGCTGCGCGTCCAGCTCCGGCCGCTTGATCTCCTCGACGTTGATCCCCACTTCCTTGCCGGTGAGCTGCGCCAGCTCGTCGCGCAGCTTGTCGACTTCGGCACCCCGCTTCCCGATCACCACCCCCGGCCGCCCCGTGTGGACCGTGACCGTCACTTTCCCCGGCTTGCGCTCGATGTGCACGTCGGCGATCGCCGCGTGCGCGAGCCGCGTCTTCAGGTACTTGCGGATCAGGTCGTCTTCCTTCAGCAGCTCCGGGAAGTTGCGGCGCGCGAAGTAGCGCGACCGCCACTGCTTCACGATCCCGAGCCGAAACCCGTAGGGATGCGTTTTCTGGCCCACTTACTTGCTCCTTTTCCGCCGGGGCGCCGCCCCAGCGTGAGCCGTCTTCGTCCCGACGGCCTTGGGCTTCGCCTGCTGCTCCACCTTCGCCTTACCCTTCGGCTCGGCGGCGGCCTTCGCCTCGGCCGCAACGGGCGCGGCCGGTTTCGGTTGGGGCGCCGCGTCCGCCGCCACGTGGATCTCCACGTGGCTCGTTCGCTTCTTGATCGGCGTCGCGCGGCCCATGGCCGCCGCGGTGAAGCGCTTCAGGGTCTGCCCTTCGTTCACGACGGCGTACTTGACTCGCAGCCGGTCCACGTCCAGGGACTGGTTCTGGCGCTGCGCCAGCTGCTCTGCGTTCGCCACCGCCGACTTCAACACCTTGTGGATCTGCTTCGCGGCCAGCTTCTTCGAGAACCGGAGGATGGCGTACGCCTCCGGCACGGCCCGGCCGCGGATTTGGTCGATCACCAGTCGCATCTTGCGCGCCGACTGGCGTACCGTCCGCTGAATCGCCCGTGCTTCCATTTACTTGACCTCCGGCGCCGCTTCGGCTTCCTTCTCCGCCGAGCCCTTGGCGCTGTGCCCGCGGAACAGCCGTGTCGCCGCGAACTCGCCCAACTTGTGGCCCACCATGTTCTCGGTGATGTACACCGGGATGAACTTGTTCCCGTTGTGCACCGCGAGGGTGTGGCCCACGAACTCCGGCGTGATGGTGCTGCGCCGCGACCAGGTCTTGAAGACCTTTCTCTCGTTCCGCTCGTTCAAGGCCCGGATCTTCGTGAGGAGCGACTCCTCGACGTACGGGCCTTTCTTGACGGACCGTCCCATTACTGTGTCGCCTTCCCGCGCTTCCGACCGCGCACGATGAGTTTCGTCGACGACTTCTTCTTACGCCGCGTCTTGCGCCCTTCCGGCTTGCCCCACGGGGACGCGGGCGGCCGTCCGCCAGAGCTCTTCCCTTCGCCGCCGCCGAGCGGGTGGTCCACCGGGTTCATCGCCACGCCGCGCACCTTCGGCCGCCGGCCGAGCCAGCGAGTCTTGCCCGCCTTGCCGATGGACATCAACTCGTGCTCGGCGTTGCCCACTTCGCCGATGGTCGCGAGGCACTCGCCCCGCACCATCCGCATCTCGGTGGAGCGCAGCCGCAGCGTGACGTAGTTGCCTTCCTTCGCCACGACCTGGGCGCTGGTCCCCGCGCCGCGGCACAGCTGCCCGCCACGGCCGATTTTCAGCTCCACGTTGTGCACCGCGGTGCCCAGGGGGATCTCGAACAGCGGCATCGCGTTCCCCGTCCGGATGTCGGACCCGGGCCCGGAGACGACCGTGTCGCCCACGTTCAAGCCCTTGGGGTGCAGGATGTAGCGCTTCTCCCCGTCGAGGTAGTGCAGCAAGGCGATGCGCGCGGTGCGGTTCGGGTCGTATTCGATCGCCGCCACCTTGGCCGGCACGCCGAACTTGTCACGCCGGAAGTCGATGCGCCGGTACTGCCGCTTGTGCCCGCCGCCCTGGTGCCGCGTGGTAATGTGACCCTTGTTGTTGCGGCCGCCGGTCCGCTTCAGCGGCTCGAGCAGCGACCTCTCGGGCGTCGCCTTCGTGACCTCCGCGAAGTCCGACACCGAGCGAAACCGCGTGGCTGCCGTGACCGGTTTGAACTGGCGAATGCCCATATCAGCCCTCGAACACCTGGATCGCGTCCCCTTCCTTCAGGGTCACGATCGCCTTCTTCCAGGACGGCCGCACGCCCTGATACCGCCCGTAGGTGCGCCGCTTGGCGCGCACCACCAGCGTGCGGACGTCGGTGACGGTCACCTTGAACAGCGCCTCGATCGCCGCTTTGATCTGCGGCTTGCTCGCCTCCGGGTGCACCCGGAACGCGTATTCCTTGCGGGCCGCGTAGGCCGCCGACGACTTCTCGGTGACCACCGGACCCACGATGGTGCGCAGCAGCTCAGGCATCCCGGGCCTCCTCCTCCTGGCCCTCGGCGGCCAGCGCCGACAGCTCGATCACCACGACGTCGGCCCAGAGGATCTCGTAAGCGGTCACGTCGGGGAAGCGCATCACGTGCACCCCGGGGAGGTTGCGTCCCGAGAGGTAGACGTTGTGCGCCGCTTCCGCTGCGCCCGTCAGAACCAGCACCTTCTGGTCCGCCACGCCCAGCTTGCCGAGCAGCTCGGCGAGCTGCTTGGTCTTGGGCTTTGCGAACGCGAGCGGGTCGACCACGACCAACGCACCCGCACGCGCGCGGGCGTTCAGCGCCGACTTGCGCGCCAGCTGGCGCACCTTCTTCGGGATCGCCAGCCGGTAATCGCGCGGGTGGGGCCCGAAGGCGACGCCGCCGTGCCGCCAGTGCGGCGCGCGGGTCGAGCCCTGCCGCGCGCGACCGGTACCCTTCTGCCGCCACGGCTTCTGGTTGCCGCCGGTCACGAAGTGGCGAGTCTTGGTCTGGTGGGTCCCCTGCCGTTGGTTGGCGAGATAGGTGACCACCGCTCGGTGCAGCACGTGCTCGTTCACCGTGCCGTCGAACAGCGCCGCCGGCAGCGCCACGGCCTTCTTCTTGGCGCCGGCCGCGGAAAAGTGCGGGGCCTCAATCATGGCGGCTCCGGCCTCCCTGCTTGCGGACGGTGAGCAGCCCGTTCATCGGGCCCGGCACCGCGCCGCGCACGAACAAGAGGTTGCGCTCGGCGTCCACCTTCACGACCTGGAGGCCGAGCTCCGTGAAGCGGCGCGCGCCCATGTGGCCCGGCATCCGCTTGCCCTTGATGATCCGCGACGGGTCGGTGCCCGGGGCGATCGACCCGGGCTTGCGGTGCCGCGTGTTGCCGTGGGTCCCGGGGCCGCCGCCGAAGCCGTGGCGGTGCACCACGCCCTGGAAGCCGCGGCCCTTGGTGACGCCCGTGATCTTCACCCGGTCGCCGGCCGAGAAGATCGCCACCGTGACCGCGTCGCCCGGCGTGGGGGCGTCGCCCGCGACCGGGACGCTGCGCAGCACGCGGGGCACCGTCTCGAGGCCAGCCTTCTTGACGTGGCCCACCAGCGCCCTGGCGGCGCGCGTCCCCTTCTTCGCCCCGAAGCCCAGCTGCGCGCGGTCGCCCTGCACCTGCACGACCGGGCATGGGCCCGCCTCGATCACCGTCACGGGGACGTGCGCGCCCTCCTCGTTGAAGAGGCGCGTCATCCCGAGTTTCCTGCCGATCAGTCCGTTCATGCGTTCCTCAACTACTGAACCTTGATCTCGACGTCCACGCCTGCGGGGAGGTCCAGCTTCGTCAGCGCGTCGATCGTCTGGGAGCGCGAGTCCAGGATGTCAATCAGCCGCTTGTGCGTCTTCAGCTCAAACTGCTCGCGGCTCTTCTTGTCGATGTGCGGGCTCCGGAGCACCGTCCACAGCTGCCGCTTGGTGGGCAGCGGGATGGGTCCCGAGACCTGCGCGCCGGTCTTCTCGGCCGTGCGCACGATGTCCGCCGCCGCCTGGTCGATCAAGGCGTGGTCGAACGCTTTGAGACGAATCCGGATCTTGCCAGCCATAATGAACCCCAGTCGGTTGGCCGGTTAGCCGGTTAGACGGTGAACGACTAGCCGCCTGACCGCCTAGCCGCCTATTTCTTGATTTTCGTCACGACGCCGGCGCCCACGGTGCGGCCGCCCTCGCGGATCGCGAACCGCAACCCCTCTTCCATCGCGATCGGCGTGATCAGCTCGATGGCCATCTTCGTGTTGTCCCCCGGCATCACCATCTCCACCCCCGCCGG
>JACOVF010000122.1 GCA_016177465.1 Gemmatimonadota bacterium | reverse complement strand
GTCATCGGCGATCAGCCTCCAGACCTCGGGTCGTATTTCTATGCGTCGGGTCGCATGAATATACAGTGCTGTTCGAATTCGTCAAGACCGGCAGGAGCGCCGCCGCGGTCGTGTCGCGCACCGGCGCTTGCCAGGCGGTGCGGCACGGCTCATCATGGGAGCAGCGAATTATCTACTGCGAGGCGCCCACGCCACTCGTTGCGGTCTGGAGGGTCCTGGGGCCGCTGCTGGCGGTTCCGTTCGCGACCCAGCAGCCCGTGGTCCGCCTGGAGATCACGCGGGCCACGGTAATCGGGGTGCTACCACAAGTCCCCGACCCTCGGGACGAGGCCGCGGTGCGCCGCATGCGCATTGTCGCCCTGGCCTTCCGGCGTGCCTTCCTCGATGCGGCTCCCGCACTGGACAGCTCCGCGATCGCCCTCCACATCGTGAATGGACGCGACAGCGTCGGTATGTCGATGGATGGTCGGTGGACATGGATCGTGCCCGAGCGCGTGGAGCTATACTCTGGGCTCTACCTCATCGCCCCGGGGAAGGCGCCGGAGCTGGTTCGTGGCCTCCAGCCGCGCGATTCGATCGTCGCCCGCGCCCGCCGCTACACCCAGAGACTCAGAAGCCGTTAACGCCGAGGCCGGGCGGATCCCGAGAGGAGGAGGAACTCGTCCCCGGCCATCACCGGGCACTCGATGGTCCCCCCCTGCCAGGCGCGCGGATAGTCGGTAAAGGTGGCGTGCGTGCTGGCGGACGGCTCGTAGCGCACCCGAATCAAGCCGCTGTGGTCTGCCAAGCCGTGCGCGAAGCACCGGATGCGAGAGTGCCCCGCGGTCGCGGCGCCCAACCGTGCGCACGTGGCGGGGACGACTTCGAGGGCGTAAATGGTCGCCCCCGGTAGGGCGGCTTCGGCCAGCAGCGCCCAGTCGCCGATGTTGGCGCCGACGTCGAGGACCGTGCGCAGGTCCTCGCCGCGAAGCGCCTCCAGCACCCACCGTTCGCCGTTCTTGTGGGGCCGAAGGCTCGCGTTGTCGAACCAGTTGAGGTACTTGCGACACCACGTCGCGAGGGTCCGGAAGAGGGGATTGGCGCGGGCCGCCCGGGTGGGGCGCATCGTCGCCGGCGGCCGGGCTGCTACCCGACCAGCACCTCCGCCTCTTGCGGTTGCTTCCACACGTAGCGCTTCCCGGCGTAGTTCCGCAGGACGACCCGGTCTTCTTCGATCGCTTCGACGTACTCGGGCAGGAGCGGGATTTTGCCGCCGCCGCCAGGGGCGTCGATCACGAAGTGGGGTACCGCGAGCCCCGAGGTCCAGCCCCGCAGCGCCTTGATGATTTCCAGGCCCTTCTCGACCGTCGTCCGGAAGTGCTCGGCGCCGGCCACCTGGTCGCACATGTAGATGTAATACGGCCGCACCCGCGCCTGCAGCAGCCGCTGCATCAGCAGCTTCATCACCTCGGGATCATCGTTCACGCCCTTCAGGAGCACCGTCTGGCAGCCGAGGGGAATCCCGGCGTCGGCCAGCATCCCCAGCGCCTTCACCGCGGCCGGCGTCAACTCGTCGGGGTGGTTGAAGTGCGTGTTGATGAAGAGCGGATGGTAGTTCCTCAGGATGGCGCACAGCTCCGGCGTGATCCGCTCCGGCAAGTGGCACGGCACCCGGCTGCCGATCCGGATAATCTCGATGTGCGGGATAGCCCGCAGCCGCTTCAAGATATCATCGATGCGGCGGTCGGAGAGCATCAGAGGATCGCCGCCCGACATGATGACGTCGCGGATCTCCTTGTGCTCCTCGAGGTAGCGGAACGCCGACTCGAGCTGCGACATCGGGATCTTCTCGGGGTCGCCAACCTTGCGCCGGCGTGTGCAGAAGCGGCAGTAGGCGGCGCACACCGGCGAGACCAGGAACAGCGCCCGGTCGGGGTAGCGGTGCGTGATGTTGGGCACGGGGGAGTCGGCGTCTTCGTTGAGCGAATCGACGATGCCGTCCTGGACCTCGAGCTCCTGGACCGTCGGCACGTATTGCCGCCAGATGGGGTCGTCCGGGGACTTGATGAGGTCCACCATGGCCGGAGAGATGCGGAACTCGAAGTTCTCCGCCGCCTGGCGCAGCCGCTCCATCTCCGGGAAGTGCTCGGGGCCGAACCGCGCCGCCAGGGCGTCCAGCGAGGCGATGCTCTTCTTACGAAGCAGTTCTTGCCAGGACTCCATGCGTCAGGTCCTTGAGATAGACCACCAGGTCGTCACCGGGCGCGTAGTACCCCGGGATGGTTGCGGCCCTGGTGTAGCCGCGTCGCTCGTAAAAGGCCCGCGTCGGCGCGTAGTCCACGCGGGAGGACGTTTCCACCACGATCAGCCGACAGCCGACAGCCGACAGCGCCGCTTCGACGTAGGCCAGCAGCTGGGTACCGATTCCGGATCCCTGCCTGTCCCTGTCCACGACGATCCAGTACAGGTCGGCCGTCCCGACCGTCCCCGGCGTGGGCCCCCAGCAGGCGTAACCGACCAGATCCTCTCCCGCATACGCCCCGACGAACCGGTATTCGTCGTCCCCGGCCAGCGCCTCGTCCAGCAGCTCTCCGGCGGTCGCGACCTCGTCCGGCCGGAACAGGCCGGTGGCCGCGACCAACTGCTCAAGCCGTGCGCGTTGCGCGCGATCGACGGGACGGAGCGAGCAGCTCACGCGCGGCCTTGACTCCCTGCGCCTCGCGCAGCGCCACTTCGGCGATGCGGCGCACCAGCTCCGGGTATTCCCAGCCCATGGCCCGGCCCATCCGGGACAGACCGGCCTCGTCAGTCAGGTCCGGGTTGGGGTTCACCTCGAGCACCCAGGGGCGCCCGGTGTCGTCCACCCGGAAGTCCACGCGCCCGTACCCCTTGCCGTGCATCGTCCGCCACGCCGCTTCGGCGATGCGCGCCAGCCGGTCGGCCAGGCGCTGGGAGATCGGCGCGGGGCAGACCGGGACGCTCCC
>JACOVF010000134.1 GCA_016177465.1 Gemmatimonadota bacterium | reverse complement strand
GGGCGATCCGGGGAACGGGCTCTACCTCGACGACGTCGCCGATCGCATCAAGGTGGACATCGCCTACGCCGGCTCCTGCACCGCGGGCAAGAAGGAAGACATGGACATGTATGCCCGGGTGCTGCGCGAGGCCGCGGCGCGGGGCGAGCGCGTGGCGCCGTGGGTCCGGTTCTACATCCAGTGCGGCTCGCAGGACGTGAAGCGGTACTGCGAGGAGCAGGGGTATCTCGACGTCTTCCGACAGGTGGGTGCCACGTTCCTCGAGCCGTCCTGCGGCGCGTGCATCAACGCGGGGCCCGGCGTCTCGAAGACCCGGGACGAAGTGACCATCAGCGCCATCAACCGCAACTTCCCGGGCCGCTCCGGCCCGGGCCAGCTCTACCTCGCCAACCCCTACACCGTCGCCGCCTCGGCGATCACCGGGTACATCACGGAGTGGGAGCCGGGGATGACATTGGCAGGAGTCAGGGAGTAGTTGCTAGGGTGTAGGAGAGGCGTCTAGCAGTTGCCCATCCTACTTTCAGTTACGTGCGCCCTGGCAATTGTACTTAGGGTAGTGTGCCCGTAATCCGCATCTTCAGCGCCTGCACGCCACCGGAAAAGTCCAGCGCAGTCATGATCGTGGTGGACGAGTCCGGGATGAGTTTCGCGGTCATGTGGTAGGCGCCGTGCCCGGTGCCGCGGAACCGGGTGAAGTCGAGCGTTCCCAGCGACTGTGACACTCCGCTGCCGTAGGAAGCGGCGGTGATCTGGAGCGCCCCGGCGCGCGCGAGCCAGGCGATGTAGGTGGACGGGCCGGTCTGGTGGATTGCGAATCCCGTGCCGGTCCCGACCGTGTCCGGAGAGAAACGGGTACGGAGCGAGTCATTGATCGGCAGCGTATTCGCGCCCTCCCCGACCACGAACACGACCGTGTCAACCGTGTTGGCCAGAGAGTCGTAGCCGCTCCACGCCAGAATGGCGCTGAGCTGCGCCACCAGGCGGGCCGAGTCGGCCGCCGCGTCGATGTCGAGCTGGATCGCGACCACGCGCGTCGTGTCTCCCCCGGGTCCGACCTGCCGCGACGCACGGTCAACAAAGGGGAATACCAGCGCGGCCAGAAGCAAATAGCTGCTGTCGCTGGCGAGCGTGCTGTTGAGAGCGCCCTGCACCGCGGCCTTCTCCGGCCCAGCGATGACGTCGGCATCGACGCCGCCGGCGTCGGAGCAGGCGACGCCGAGCGCCAGCACAGCGCAGCATAGCGCGACCATTCTCATCTGGTTGTCTCCGGGTGTTCGACCAATATCACACTACTGGCTGGTGCCGGACACGGCCTCGATCCGGGCGCCGGCGCTCCGGACGGCGGTGCGAGAGGGGCGGAGGGCGTCCCGCTGGTAGACGCTGCGGGGGTTCCACAGCACCCAGGAATGGATGCCCAGCTCCTCGGCGGCGCGGATCTGCTCGCTGATCTCGTGCCGGGTGTAGCGTGGCAGCCGGCGGCCGAGCGTGAAGGCCTGAAGGTAGGGGCGGATCTGCGCCGCATTGGGGTACTGCGAGCGCGCCAGCGCTTCCCGCAGCGCCTGCCGCACCACCTGGTACGGGTGCGCGTTGGGGCGGTCGAAGCCGTACGCGCCGCGGTAATAGTGGCTGGGATACACCATCGGCAGCACCACGTCCGCGACCGTGATGAAGTCCTCCCACACCTGACCGATCCCCATGTCGCCCGTGGCGGCCACGGTGAGGCCGAAGATGTCGAACGTCACCGGCACGCCGAGCGGCGCGAGCCGGTGTTTCAGCATCTGGATGTTGCGCGCCACCGCGGCGCGCTGGGTATCGCCGCGCCGGCGCGCGGCGAAGATCGCCGTGGCGAGGCGCTCCTTCGGCTCGTCGGGGAAGCGCACGTAATCGAACTGCACCTCCGAGAACCCCAGCCGCACGGCTTCCTCTGCGAGCCGGGCGGAGTAGATCCACACCGAGTCGTTGAACGCGTCGACCCACGCGCTGCCGATGCGGTCGCGCCACAACCCGCCCGCCACGTCTTGCACCGACCAGCGCGGCTTCCGTTCGGCGAGCAGCGGATCCTTCGCGACCACGAAGCGCGCGATCGCGTAGATCCCGTGCGCCTCGAGGCTGTCGAGGCGGGAGCGCACGTCGCGGGTGCGCACGCACCTGTTCGCGCCGATCTCCAGCGCGGTCTGCACCGCCGAGGGATAGAGGAGGCAGCCGGTGTCGTCCTTCACGTCGACGACGAACGCGTTGATCTCGGTCGAATCGGCGAGCCGGATGAGCCGCCACAACTTGCTCGACCCGAACGCCCACGCGTTCACGTACAGCGCCTTCACCGGCGGCGGTGGCACGAGGAAGTCGGGCTCGGGCGGCGCGTACCGCAGGTCGAGCGGGCGCAGCCGGGCGGCGAACTGCTCAGGGGTAACCGGGATGGGTACAGCCCTAAAGGACTCCCATCCCGTCGTGGGGAGAATCGGCGCACCCTGCGCAAAAAGGCCGCGACTCACGGAGAGCGCGGCCCAGAGCACTACCACGTGTGCCGCCCGAGCCAATCTCATTGGGGGGTAACACAATAGGAAACGACCCCCGTTCGGACAAGGGCCTGCATCACTGAGGCAGTGGTCCAAACGGGCCCATTGCCCGTCACTGGCGCAGCTGCAACCCGTTGAACAGCAAGGGGAACGTGGCGATCGCCTGCCCCCGGTATTGGGGCCGGAAGCCGAACAGGATCACCCGCCCGCCCCCCTGCCGCACCTCCAGCAGCGCCGCCCGCCCAGCCACCCGCTCGGGCCGCAGCACCCAGCCCGAGAGCAGCAGTTTCGCGGGGTCCGCGGGATAGCGCCCGATCACCCGCACCACGGCCGAGTCCAGCACGTCGAACGCCGGCCCCTTCTCAAACCAGGCGATGCTCTGGGTCGGCATCCCCCGCGTGACGGGATGGTTGGGGTCGAGTTCCAGCCGAAAGATCGAGCCCGGGGCGTAAAAGTCCTCGTCCGGCGCCCCCTCGAGCACGTTGCGCACGGGGAGGAGCAGCGACTGGACGGCGAAGCGGCTCGCCTCGTTCAGCGCGACGAGGGTGCCGCCGTCGAGCACGAACTGGCGCAAGGCCGCTGCGCCTTCCGCGCCGATCCCGCCCGCGTAGGGTGGGGGATAGCGGCGCGCAGGGAGCCCGTCGAGGATTTCCCGCGGCGACTGGTCCGGAAGGACGATGACCTCGAACTTCTCCTTGAGCCGTCCCGCGCGGATGACGGAATCGACGAGTGGCACGTACGGCACCTTCCACGTCTCGAACACCCACCGCGTCCACCCCTCGTCCATCGAGGCGGCGTAGGACTTGTAGAGCCCTACGCGGGGCGCCTCGCCCTCGCCGAACCCGGGATAGCCGGGCGTCGCGCGCGGCAGCTGCGCCGCCGCGAGCGGCGCCGACAGCGGGACCCGGAGCGAATCCTGAGCGACGACGGCGCTGACCCCCATCAGCAGCGGCAGCGTGTGGGCGGTGACGTCGTAGGGCGGCTGCGGCGGCCCTCCGGGATAGAGCCGGCGGTCGGGGTAGTGTTGGACCTCGAGCAGCGCCTTCGCGAACGCCGCGTACGGCTGGCGCAACACGACGACGTACGTCCCGGCGGGATACCGCACCGTGTTGACCGTGAACGGCTGCTGGGCGGAGCGGATCTCCACTTGGCCGCGCCGCAGGATCCCGAGCAGCGTGGCGAGTCCGACGCTATCCTGCCGCTGGGCCGGGATCACGTACGCCCACGGCCAGTCCCGCCAGCCACGCACCGCGCGCCATTCCACCGACAAGAAGTTCGCGAGCCAGCGGTCACGGTAGCGGGCCGCGTGTTGCAGCAGCGCGTACGCGGCGTCGGTCTGGTACGTGACGATGTCGCGCAGGGTCCAGCGGCCGCCGGGCCAGGGCGCGGTGAAGTTCCACGAGGGTTTGCGCGGGTTGAAGCCGCGGGCCCGCTGGTCGAGTTGGTCGAACGGCATGGTGACGGGCGACGCCAGCTCGCCGCTCGCCGTTTCGGACAGGATGCGCACGCCGCCGTGGTAATGCTGGTAGGCGCGCGCCGGCGTCCACGCGTCGTAGGTCGCGTTGACCGAGATCCCCGCCTTCCCCTGGCCGCCCAGCTCCCACGCCAGCGCCGTTCCGAGGGCGTTCACCCCGTTCACGAGCAGCGGATCCACGTTGGGCTCGATCGGGTCGAGGTAGGGTGGGAGGAAGAGGCGCGCTCCGTCGCTGTCCTGCTGGTGGATGTCGTGCACGATCTGCGGGTGCCAGACATTGTGGAGGGAATCCACCGTGAGGCGCGTCTCCACCTGCGTGAAGGCGTACCAATCGCGGTTGTTGTCGTGGCCGGTGTAGTGGTGGTACAGCTCCGGCGGGCTCGCGCCCTCGGCGGCGGTGCCGATGGTCCGGTTGTACCACTTCGTCACGATGGTCACGCCGTCGGGGTTGAGCGACGGCACGAGCCAGAGGATCACGTTGTCGAGGATGGCGCGGGTGGCGGCGCTCGTGTCGGTCGCGAGCCGGTGGGCGAGCATCGCGGGGGTGAGGTGGCCGCCCACCTCGGTGGAGTGGATGCTCGAGGTGATCAGCACGATCGTCCGGCCGTCGCGCCGCGCCTGCAGCGCGTCCCGGTTCGACGTGAGCGTACGCGGATCGGCGAGGCGCGCGTTGAGGCGCCGGTAAGAATCCAGCCGCCGCAGGTTCTGTGGGCTCGAGATGACGAGCGCCACGAACGGCGCGCCGAGCGTTGTCTTGCCGAGCTCGCGGAAGTCCACCCGGTCGCTCGCTGCCGCGAGCGCCTGGTAGTAGCGCATCAGCACGGGCCACTCGGCGAGCTTGCGGTCCTCGCCCGGCTCGAAGCCCAGGACCGAGCGGGGTGTGGGGATGGCCGCCGGACGCTGGGCCACCGGGCGCCGGGTCCGCGCCGCGGGCTGTTGGGCGGCAAGCGGGGTGGCGAGCGCCAGCGAAAGCGCGAGCCAGCAGTTCCTGCGGGCGTTCATTCGAAGCTCGACGGGGAACAGGGGGAGGAAAAGATAATCGAGAATGCGGAACGCGGAATGCGGAATTCAAAAGGGCCAGTCGATTCCGCATTCCGCATTCCGAATTCCGCACTCAGGGCAGCTTGTGCAGCTCCACGCGCCGGTTCTGTGCCCGGCCTGCGGGCGTCGTGTTGGGCGCGATCGGGTTGGCCTTGCCGTAGCCGCGCGCTGTCATTCGGACGGGGCTCACGCCCTTGCTCGCGAGGTACGCCCGCACTGCGGCGGCCCGCGCGGCCGAGAGGCGCAGGTTCACCGCCGCCGAGCCCGTGCTGTCGGTGTAGCCGGCGATCTCGATGCGGATCTCGGCGTTGGCGCTGAGGGACGCGGCTACCTCGTCGAGCACCGCGTACGATTCCGCCTTCAGCGCCGAGCGGCCGGTCTCGAAGTTCACGCCGCGCAGGATGAGCGTCGGCCGGGCGGGGGGCGCGCCCGGGGCCGCCGCCCGCTCTTCTTGGAACAAGATCGTGCACCCCTGCGCGTCCACCTGGGAGCCAAGCGGCGTGTTGGGGCAGCGGTCCTGCCGGTCGCTCACCCCGTCGCGGTCCGAGTCGAGGGCCGCGGGCAACGCGCACCCCGTGGCGTCCACCTTGGTCCCGGTCGGGGTGCCGGGGCACTTGTCGATGCCGTCGAACACGCCGTCCCCGTCCGCGTCGCCCGGGCAGCCGGTGGCATCGACCGTCGCGCCGAGTGGCGTGGCCGGGCACTTGTCGAGGCCGTCGAACACTTTGTCGCCGTCCGTGTCCGCCGGGCAACCCTTCGCGTCTACCGTGGCGCCCGGTGGAGTGTCGGCGCACTGGTCCAGCCCGTCGAACACCGTGTCGCCGTCCAGGTCCGAAGGGCAGCCTTTGGGGTCCACCGTCGCCCCGCTCGGCGTGTCGGCGCACTGGTCGAGGCCGTCCAGGACGGTGTCGAGGTCGCCGTCCGCGGGGCAGCCTTTCGCGTCGACGGTCGCGCCCCGCGGTGTGTCGGCACACTGGTCGAGGCCGTCCAGCACCACGTCGCCGTCCGCGTCCGAGGGACACCCGCGCGGATCCACGGTGGCGCCGAGCGGGGTGTTGGGGCACTTGTCCTTGTGGTCGGCGACGTGGTCGCCGTCGGTGTCTTTGGGCGGGCCTTCTCGGTGGAAGAACGAGAAGCCAATAAGCCCGAGCAGGTGGGTGGCCGACTTGCTGCCGAATGCGGCGTTGGTGGTCGGCGTGTAGATCCCGCGGGCTTCGATCCGCAGCGCGACCGCCTCGCCCAGGAACAGCCGGTCGCCGACGGCGGCGTGGATGCCGCCGTCCGAGAAGCGGTAGGGGTTGGTCCCGCCGAAGTCGAGGCGCGAGTAGCCGGCGAGCAGGTACAGCATGGTGCGTTCCCCGGCCAGCAGGTTGAAGACCAGGCTCCCGGCGCCGATCACCGGCTCCATCGAGGCCTGTGGCCCGAACGTGTGTCGCGGCTGGAAAACGATGTCGGCCTCGAGGCCCGCCCGGTTGCTGAGGAAGTAGCCGAGGCGCGCGCCGCCGCCGAACTTGGGGTCGAGGTTGAAGGCGTCGTCGTACTGCGTGTAGGAACCGAACACGCCGAACTCGTACCGGCCGGCGTGCTGCGCCCGCGTCGCGCCGGCCGCCGTGAGCAGGACGATCCCCAGCATCGTGAGAACGCGCATCGCCATCACTCCCGGTTGTCGGCCCGCTCTACGGTAATAGCCGCACGCCGCCTTCCGCAATGCGGATTCCGCACTCAGTTGAGCTGGTGTAGCTCCACACGGCGGTTCTGGGCGCGGCCGGCGGCGGTTGTGTTGGTCGCGATCGGGCTCGCGCTGCCGTACCCCTTCGCGATCATCCGGTCGATGGCCACGCCCCTGGCGGCGAGATAGGCGCGCACGGCGGCGGCCCGGTTCTGCGATAGCCGCACGTTGGTGTCCTCGGACCCGGTGTTGTCGGTGTAGCCCGCGACCTCGATTCGGATCTCCGGGTTCGCGAGCAGCGACGCAGCGACTGCGTCGAGCACCGCGAACGACTCGGGCTTCAACGCCGAGCGGCCGGTCTCGAAGTTCACACCGCGCAGGATCACCGGGGCCCGCTCGCTCGTGAACAGGATGGGGCAGCCGGCCGCGTCCACACCCGTGCCCGTAGCGGTCCCGGGGCAGCGGTCGGTGCGGTCGTCCACGCCATCGCCGTCCGTGTCCCTCGCGAGCTGGCACCCCGCGCCATCCACTTCCACTCCCGCCGGCGTGTTGGGACACCGGTCCAGGCCGTCGAACACGCCGTCCCGGTCGGCGTCGGTCGGGCAGCCGGTGGCGTCCACGAGCGCGCCGCCCGGCGTGTTGGGGCACTGATCGGGGCCGTCCGGCACCGCGTCGACGTCGGCGTCGGTGGGACAGCCGCGGCCGTCTATCCGCGTCCCCGCGGGCGTGCCGGGGCATTGGTCCAGGCCGTCGTACACGGCATCGTGGTCGGCGTCGAGCGGGCAGCCGGTCCCGTCGGTCTGCGCGCCGGCCGGCGTGTTGGGGCAGGCGTCGAGGCCGTTGTAGACGCCGTCGTGGTCGGTGTCGTTGGGGCAGCCGCGCGGATCGACCGTCGCCCGCGCGGGGGTGTTGGGGCAGGCGTCAGTCCGGTCGGCGATGCCGTCGCCGTCCAGGTCCCGGTGCGCGCCTCCGCCCGTGAAGAACGAGAGCCCCACCGAGCCGACGAGGTGCCCGGCCCAGTCGCCGCCGGGGAAGTCGGTCCGGGGCGTGTAGAGGCCGCGGGCTTCGACCCGCAGGGCGACACGATCGCCGAAGAAGAGCCGGTCCCCGAT
>JACOVF010000127.1 GCA_016177465.1 Gemmatimonadota bacterium | reverse complement strand
GTGCCGCTCAGCCTTTTGTTCGCGCTCTCGATGACGCAGCGAGGCTGCGTCGGCGCAGGTGGGGATCCGACGAGCGGGGCGCCAACTGGGGCTTTACGCCGCAGAAACCACTCAAGCGCGCCTACGAGCAACGGCCGGGCCGGATGCCAGAGCGATTCGAGCTGAAGCCACCCTACCTCCCCTGCGCGATCGGGCGTTTTTCCCTAATGTCGTGACGGAGGAGAAGACGCTGCGGATGCTGTGAGCGTGGCCACGCGCCCGAGAGGTCATTCGTCCAGGAATCGCGTCGGCACCGTCGTGGCGGCGTTCACGAGTTCTTCCGCCGAATGCATGAACCGCACGACGATCGCGAGCGAGCCCTGGAGCATGAGCTTGCGCTGCAGGATCCCCGCGATTGGGGCGAGTTCCTTCTTCACGATCTCTTTCCAGCGGGCGTAGTCCGCAGTGATCACGAATGGGGCGCGCTGCGCCTCCGCCACGGTGACGAGCCTCGCCTCGTGACAGACGCCGCGCTCCAGCTCAAGCCAGATCCCGACGGGCTCGGACAGGCCGATCTCTGGCCGCCCGTTGACGACGAGCGCCACAGCGCCGTGTGTCCACTCGGCGGAAGCCGCCTGGTAGGCACTGCTCGCGTTGATGGCGGTGCCGTAGGCCGCGACCCAGTCCGCGAACGGGAAGGTGAAGCTCACCGAGCGCGCGTCGCGACGGCCTGTGTCACGGCTCACGACAGGGCGCCAGGGGGGTCAGCTCTGCCGCTTGGCCGGCAGGACCGCGTCGAACGCGGGGAACTCGAACGGCTTGGCGACGTACGGCCGGCCGGTGCCTTTCAGAAACCGTTGCACCTGCTCGCTCACCACATCGCCGGTGGTGAAAACGATCCGCTCGGCGTGCACGGGGTCCGCCTGCTGGAGTTGCTCGTAAACCTCCTTGCCGGAGCGATCAGGCATGCGCATGTCGAGGATGATGGCGTCGAACCGCGCCGTGCGGAGCCGCTCCAGTGCGTCCGTCCCACTCCCGGTCGTTTCCACTCGGTGGCCGCGACCGACGAGATAGCGCTGGAGCGCGAGCTGCACGGCGGATTCGTCGTCCACCACCAGAATATGCAGCGGCTCGCTGACCGCCGGGATGGTCTGGGCGGCCGGGAACTCTCCTGTGCGCGGCGGGGCGAGGAGCGGCAGCTCAATCACGAAGCGCGCACCCCCGCCCCCCAGATTCTCGGCCCAGATGCGCCCGCCGTGCTCGCGCACGATCCCAAGCGAGATCGATAACCCCAGGCCGGTGCCGGTCCCAGGCGGCTTCGTCGTGAAGAACGGGTTGAAGATGCGCTCCATATCGCCTGGCGGGATCCCCGGCCCGGTGTCCTCCACGTCGATGCGGATGACGGCGTTGGCACGCCGAGTGCGCACGGTCAGCCGATGCTGTCTTGCGTCGGCGCGCTCCATCGCCTGCTCGGCGTTGGTGATCAGATTGAGGAAGACCTGTTGGAGTTGGTGCGTGTCTCCCATCGTCTCGGGGAGCGATTCGTCGTACTCGCGGCGCAGCTCGATCCCGCGGACGCGGAGCTCGTAGCTGCGCAGCTCCAACGTATCGTCCAGCACCTCATTGAGGGCGATCGGGCCCTTTTCCGGCTTGTGCTGGCGGGCAAAGGTCAAGAGGTTTTGCACGATCCGGCTCGCCCGTCGGGCCTCGGCGTAGATCGTTTCGGCAGCGGTGCGCTGGTCGGGCGGAAACTGCTTCTCGGCGAGCAACAGCTGGGCGAAGGCTGAAACGGCGGCCAAGGGGTTGTTCAACTCGTGGGCCACGCCGGACACGAGCTGTCCGATGGCCGACATCTTCTCCGACTGGATCAGCTGCTCCTGCAGGAGCTTCTGATCGGTGACGTCGCGGATGAGGCAGAGCACCTCCTCGTCTTTCTTGGGGGTGGAGTAGGTCACCTGGATGGTGCGCACCTCGCCGTCCTTGCGGTAGAACCTGGTCTCGAACAAGCCGCTCTCGCCGCTCAGCGCCTTCTGAAAGTGGTCCAGCGCCTTGGGCAGCTCCTCGTCGGGGAGCAGGGGGGCGAAATGCTGGCCCACGAGGTCCGCGCGCAGGTACCCCGAGATTTGTTCGCTGGCCTGGTTCACGGTGGTGAAGCGGCCGTTCGCGTCGAGCGTGACGATGCCGTCGGAGGCCGACTCGACCAGGTTGCGGTAGCGGGCCTCGGAGCGCGCGAGGGTGTCGTGCGCCAGCTTCTGGTCCGTGATGTCGCGGAGCGTCGCCACCGTGCCAAGGAGCTCCTCGTCGAGCATCAGCGGCGCGCTGGAAACGGCGACGTCGCGCTCCTCCCCATCGGGCCGGACCACGCGGGTCTGGTAGCGCTGCCCCTCGCCGGCGAAGCCGCGGTCCTGGCGCTGGACGACGTGCCCCCGCTCCGCCGGGACGAGGAGCTCTGCGATGGCCATGCCGGGGAGCTCGGCAAGCTCGCGGGCGAACAATGCCGCCGCCGCAGCGTTCGCGAACAGCACCCGGCGGTCGAGCCCCGTCACCACAACGGCATCGGC
Organism: Gemmatimonadota bacterium; assembly: GCA_016177465.1. Taxonomy (GTDB): domain Bacteria; phylum Gemmatimonadota; class Gemmatimonadetes; order Gemmatimonadales; family GWC2-71-9; genus JACOVF01. The sequence continues at coordinate 10,332 of JACOVF010000127.1, read as the reverse complement.
GAGCGTGGCCACGATCCTGCCTGCCATCTGCAACGGGTCGGGGGCTGGGTGCTTCGCCGGGGCCTTGACCAAACGGGCGCCCGAACCGACCCGCCTGCCCTTGCTCATGGAGCGTAGGCCGCGACCATAGCCGGTTGCATGAGCGACAGGCTGCGGTGCGCCGCTTCGATGGTGGCAGCGCCGGAGTCGCCGCGTGCCACGCAGCTCTTCATGATCTCGAGCGCCAGCAGGGGATGCTCGTCATCGTACTTCGCATGCTCCTCGAGCCACCAGCGCCCGCGCGGTCCGATCTTCTGGTTCTTCTCCAGGCCGCGCAGCGCCTTCGAGGAGATGTTCTGCGCCGCCCCTTCCACGGCGTAGTTGGTCGCCGCCACCGCGGAGGCGAACGGTGCGGCGCGGCACATGTCGGTCAGGTAAGCGTGGAACGCCTGAACCTCGGAGATCATGGGCTCGGGCACCTGGAACCGCTCCCGGGGGACGTTGAACCCGTCGCCCATCGCCCGCCACATCGCGTCGTGGCGGCGCTCCACGCGGATGTTGTCGCGGAAGAAGGTACGCCCGTCATCCGGCGACCGCTCGAGGAGCGTCTCGAGCCACCGCGGGAAATCGCGAATGATCGGGTAGAACGCGACCAGGAAGTTCTGGCTCCGCCCCTCCTGGAGCCGGTTCTCGGAAGCATCGACCACCACCGGGGTGTCCAGAATGGCCTGTCGAACGGGCTTGAGCGCGGCGTCGAGCTCCGCTACCCAAGCCGGGTGCGGCGTAGTTCGGACAGCCATCACTCCTCCTCAGCTACCGCGCGGAGTCGAATGGAGGGAGCGGTCATTGTGAATCAATGCAGCGCGACTTGCAAACGTCAACGGTGAAGGCGAATTCCCAGGGGTAGTAAGCGGGGGTTAACAGCCACTATCGTATATAGTATTGTGACGCAATAACTTAGCAAGGATCGCGGGATGGCAGCTGGGTGTACTTCGGAGACGGCGGAATCGGCGCTGGACCGCGTCACCACCGCCAGCTGGCGCTGACACTCGCCCGGCCAGGGGGAAGGCCGAACGCCGGAGACGTACCAACAAGGGACCATGGAGTGCCGACGTCCTCAGTCATTGAACGGCCCGGGACATCGGGCATCGGGCACCTCCTCGGGTGCCCTAGTCTGGTGCTGGTGTCAGCGATGTGCCTGGACTATTCTATGAACGATCTACCCGGGTTGTACCCCCTGCGCCTTCTAACTGGCGGTTGGTGCTGCCGAATCGGGATCGGGCCAGTATCTATCTCTGTCGCGGCACCGAAGAATTTGCGTTTCGAACGAACCGCCGACTGGCTCCTGGTCGCGGCTCGCTGGACCTTCGACGCGCCCCCGGAACGGCGGCTTGAGGGTTAGAATCCAATCCATGGATTTCGATCTCGAGCAAACGATCGCCGTACTGCAACGCTCCCCCGCCACCCTGCGGGCGCTGCTCGCTGGCCTCGACACGCCGTGGATCCGCGGTACCGAAGGCCCCGACACCTTCAGTCCCTTCGATAACGTGGGACACCTGATCGACGGGGAGGAAACCGATTGGATCCCGCGTGCGCGCATCATCCTCGCCCGCGGACCCAGCCCCCGCTTCGAGCCCTACGATCGCTTCCGCCATTACGCGCGCAACGCGGGCCGCTCCCTGGAATCGCTGCTCGACGAGTTCGCCCTCCTGCGGGCGGCCAATGTGGAGCTGCTCCGCTCCTGGAAGCTCACCGCGCGGGAGCTCGATCTCCCCGGCGAGCACCCACGCCTCGGCCCGGTGACGCTCCGCCAGCTCCTGGCCGCATGGGTCGTGCACGATCTCGGCCACGTCGCGCAGGTCGCGCGGGTCATGGCCAAGCAGTACCTGGAGGAAGTCGGTCCGTGGGTGCCGTTTCTGCCGGTGCTCACCGACCACCCCGTGCCGCGCTCGTGAAGACCTGTGCAACGAGACGTCAAGTCGCTTCCCACCAAAGGAATTGGGACTTCTTGACTGATTTCGCGCACACAGTATCATTGCCGGTCCCAGTGCGACCTCACCCAGGGAGGTGCCTCATGCGTGCCCTACACGTCGCTGCGCTCGCGGGACTGACGGTGCTCGCGGTCACCTGCCGGCCGACTGCACCGGCAGGCCTGTCGGATGCCGATCGTGCGGCGATCAAGCAAGGCGATGATCAGTGGGTGCAGCTGACCAGCGCGAAGAACTGGGCCGCTGCCGCCCAGCTCTATTCGACCGACGGGCTCATACTCCCACCCAACGGACCGACAATCAGCGGACAGAGCGCCATCGAGTCGTGGCTGCGCGCGTATCCCCCCTTCTCGGACTTCACACTCGAGCAGATAACTGTGGAGGGCAGAGGCGACCTCGCATATGTCCACGGAAGATACTCGCTGATGGTAACACCGCCCGGGGCATCCGCTGCGACCAGGGATGAGGGCAAGTACGTCGTTCTCTGGAAGAAGCAGGCGGACGGTCAGTGGAGGGCAGCGCTCGGCATCTTCAACTCCGACCTTCCGCTTCCGGCACCGGAGCCGCCAAAGAGGTAGAGACGGAGACTCCAAGATAGGAGGTCGTCATGACTGGCCTGTCCACCCTGTGGCTCCCGATCCTGCTGTCGTCCGTCATCGTCTTCGTCGTCAGCTCGGTCATCCACATGTTCTTGCCCTGGCACAAGAACGACTACCCCAAGGTGCCGAACGAAGATCGGGTGCGGGACGCGCTGCGCTCGCTCGCCATCCCGCCGGGCGACTACATGGTCCCGCGCGCGTCGAGCACGCCGGAGATGCGCTCCCCGGAGTTCGCGGAAAAGCTGAAGCAGGGCCCGGTCATGGTGCTCACCGTGATTCCGAACGGCCCGATCCCGATGGGCAAAAGCCTCGCGCTCTGGTTCCTCTATTCCCTTGCGGTCGGCGTGTTCGCCGCGTACGTCGCCGGGCGCGCGCTGCCGGTCGGCGCCGAATACCTGAAGGTCTTCCGCTTCGCCGGCGTGACGGCGTTCGTCGGCTACTCGGTCGCACTCTGGCAGATGTCGATCTGGTACCGGCGCGCCTGGTCCACGACGATCAAGGCGACCGTCGACGGGTTGATCTACGCGCTCCTCACCGCCGGGACGTTCGGATGGCTATGGCCGCGATGAGGGACACCGCCCAACGGGGGTGAGATCGGGCTCACCCCGCCAGCTTCGCCCTGTATCCCGCCTTCTCGATCGCCGCGATGAGCTGGGTCGTGGTGAGCGAATCGTCGTCGAAATCGATCTCGGCTTCGCCGTCCTGCAAGTCGACCACCGCCGAGTAGACGCCGGCGACGCCTTTCAGCGCCTGTTCAACCTTCAGCTGGCAGTGGCCGCAGTGCATCCCGGTTACCCACAGCTTCGCGTTCGCCATATGCACCCCCTGGTTCCCACCCTGAAGGGTGGGCTCGGCCTGCGCTATCCTTAAGAAGGACAGTGACTGCCAAGCCCAGGCTTCAGCCTGGGACCGACGCGCGTGCGCTTGATTTGGGTCCCTCCCCCGGCCAACTTTCACGCCCACTATAATTTAGCTATGACATCCCGCGCCGCACCTGCCCAGATGCCCGCCATTTCGGCGGGACTCTCCCGCGACCAGTTGCTGGAGATCTACCGCTATCTCCGGCTCACCCGGACGCTCGAGGAGCGGCTCACCGCCCTGTACCGTCAGAGCAAGGTCATCGGCGGGCTGTTCCGCTCGCTGGGGCAGGAAGGGGAGTCGGTCGGCTCGGCGTACGCGCTCGAGCGCGGCAGGCGCAAGGACGTCCTCTCCCCGCTGATCCGCAACCTCGGCTCGATGCTCGTGATGGGCGCGCAGCCGATCGAGATCCTGCGCCAGTACATGGCGAAAGCCGAGAGCCCCACGCGGGGGCGGGAGCTGAACGTCCACTTCAACGACCTCGAGTTGGGCTACCTCGGCCAGATCTCGCACCTGGGCGACATGGTGCCGGTAATGGCCGGCATCGCGCTCACGTTTAAGATGCGTGGCGAGCCGCGCGTCGGCCTGGTCTACGTCGGCGACGGAGCCACCTCCACCGGCGCGTTCCACGAGGGGCTGAACTTCGCCGCTGTGCAGCGGGTGCCGCTCGTGATGATCGGCGAATACAACTACTGGGCGTACTCGACGCCGCCCGAGAAGCAGTTCGCGGTGAAGGACCTGGCTGCGAAGGCGAAGGCGTACGGCATCCCCGCGGTCACGGTGGACGGCAACGACGTGCTCGCGGTGTACGAGGCGACCAAGTTCGCGGTGGACCGCGCCCGGCGCGGCAAGGGCGTGCACTTCATCGAGGTGAAGACCTACCGCCGCAAGGGTCACGCCGAGCACGACGACCAGTCCTACCAGCCGAAGGACGAGATCGAGCGCTGGGCCAAGGACAACGACCCCGTCGACCGCTACGTGAAACAGCTGCTCGGGAACGACTGGGCCGACACGCAGGACCTCAAGGACATCGACGACGATGTGCGCGACGAAGTCGACCAGGCGACAGACGCCTGCGTGAACGAGCCGCTCCCCGAGCCCGAGACGGCGCTGCCGGGAGTGTACGTCCACCCTCTCGCCCCGGACAAGCTGTGGTTCAGAAGCCTCTGATCGTCGTCGCCGCCGTGGCCCTGCTGGCGGCCGGCTGCCGCTCCTCCTTCACATCGGCCTCGGGTGCGCCGCCCCCACCCCCGCCCCTGCTCGTGGCGGATCCATCGCTGGGCACGAACGATCCGAGCGCCGTGTGGCTCTCGAGCGCCGTCACCCAGCCGCCGGTGCTGCGCTCCCGGCCGCGGCTGGCGGTTCCGGATAGCATCAACCGCAAAGGGATTCAGGGCGCGGTGGCGCTCGAGTACGTGGTGGATACCCTGGGGCGGGTGGAGCCGAACATCCGCGTCATCTCCACCGACCACCCGGCCTTGGTCGGGCCGGCGAAGCGGATGGTGCAAGGGATGCGGTACCGTCCGGGGCGGGTGCGCGGCCGGGCGGTGCGGGTGCAGCTCGGCACCCGCGTGCGCATCGGTGGGAGGGCCCGCTGATGCCCGAGATCACCTACCTCGAGGCGCTGCGTCAGGGGCTGTGGGAGGAGATGGAGCGCGACGAGCGCGTCTTCATCCTGGGCGAGGACGTCGGCCTCTACGGCGGTGCGTTCAAGGTCACCGAGGGGTTCCACAAGCGCTTCGGCGAGTCGCGCGTGATCGACACGCCGATCTCGGAAGCCGCGATCGTGGGCGCGGCGGCTGGCGCCGCCCACATGGGGATGCGGCCTGTCGCGGAGATGCAGTTCATCGACTTCATCTCCTGCGCCTACGACATGCTCACCAACTACGTGGCCACCGCGCGCTACCGTGCCGGGCTGGCGACCCCGATCGTGGTGCGCGGGCCCTGCGGCGGTTATGTGCGGGGCGGCCCGTTCCACTCGCAGAACCCGGAAGCGGCCTTCCTCCACACCCCTGGGCTCAAGATCGTCTATCCCGCCACCGCACGGGACGCGAAGGGGCTCATCAAGAGCTCGATCCGTGACGACGACCCGGTGATCTACCTCGAGCACAAGTGGCTGTACCGCCGCATCAAGGAGCAGCTCCCCCCCTCCGAGGGTGAAGAGATCCTCACGCCGATCGGCGAGGCACGCCTGGCGCGGGAAGGGACGGACCTGTCGATCATCACCTACGGCGCCACGGTCTGGAAGTCGCTCGAGGCGGCGGAGCAACTCGAGCAGGAAGACGGCGTCTCGATCGAGATCCTCGACCTGCGGACGCTGCTGCCGATGGATGATGCCGCGATCGTGCGGACGGTGCAAAAGACCAACAAGGTTCTAATCGTCCACGAGGATACGCGCACCGGAGGCGTGGCCGGCGAGATCGCCGCGCGGATCAACGAGCGGGCGTTCGAGTGGCTCGACGGCCCGATCATGCGTGTCACCGCGCACGACGTGCCGCTGCCGTATGCGCCGACATTGGAGGACTTTGTCCTTCCGCAGACCGAAGACATCGTTAAGGCTGTAAGGTGGCTTGCGGCGTACTGAATAGACGGCTAGACGGTTAGTCGGCTAGTAGATTCTCTAACCGTCTAACCGTCTAACGGAGATTTACATGGCGCGCGTTGACGTCCTGATGCCCCAAATGGGTGAGTCGATTGCCGAGGGAACCCTCAGCAAATGGCTCAAGAAGCTCGGCGACGAGGTGAAGCGCGACGAGCCCCTGTTCGAGATCTCCACCGACAAGGTGGACGCGGAGATCCCGGCCCCCGCTGCCGGCACCCTGGTCGAGGTCAAGGTGCTGGAGGGACAGACCGTCCCTGTGCAGACGCTCGTCGCGGTGCTCGAGACAGAAAAGGGTGCGGCGGCTTCGCCTGCGACGGCGCCCGCGCCCAAGGCGGCCGCCGCCGCGCCCGCTCCAGCAGCACCCGCCGCTCGTCCTGCGTCAGTTGTCCCTCCGAAGGGCGACGGGACCGAAACCGCTGAGGAGCGGCTGCGCAAAAAATCGACGCCCCTCGTCCGCAAGATCGCGGCAGAGCACCAGGTGGACATCAGCGTGATCCCCGGCACGGGCTTCGCGGGCCGCGTGACGAAGCAGGACATCCTGGGGTTCATCGAGCGCGCCGCGCCGGCCGCTCCCGCCCCGGGCGCCCCCGTCTCCCGTCCCCCGTCCCCCGTCCCGAGCGGCGCGATCGAGCATCCCGCCGCCGAGCCCTGGCCCCGCGACCGCGTCGAGCCGTGGTCCAAAATCCGCAAGATCACGGCGGACCACATGATCATGTCGCGCCGCGTGTCGGCCCACGTGGCGAGCTTCTTCGAGGTCGACTATACCCGCGTCGCCCAGCTCCGCGCCAAGCACAAGGCGGCCTACGCGGAGCGCGGCGCGAACCTCACCTACCTCGCGTTCATCGCCAAGGCGTGCGCCGAGAACTTGCGCAAGCACCCGGTGATCAACGCGGCGGTCTCGGGCGACGCCACGATCTTCCGCCGCGACATCAACATCGGCATCGCCGTGGCCCTCGACTGGGGGCTCATCGTCCCGGTCATCAAGCACGCCGACGAGCTGTCGCTGATGGGGATCGCCCGGGCGATCAACGACCTGGGCGAGCGCGCCCGGACCAAGAAGCTGTCGCCCGACGACATCCAGAAGGGCACGTTCACGATCACCAACCCGGGCGGATTCGGGCCATACGCCGGCATCCCGATCATCAACCAACCCCAGGTTGCGATCTTGGGCGTCGGGTCGATCGAGAAGCGGCCCAAGGTGATCACGCCGCCGGACGGCAGCGACGCCATCGCCATCCGGACGATGGGGATGCTCACGATGTCGTACGACCACCGCGTCGTCGATGGCGCCGACGCCGATAGGTTCCTGGCCGACGTCAAGGCCATGCTGCAGGACTTCCCAGAGGGAGCGGTCTGACCATGGCCAAGGTCCTCACCGCGGCGCGCGTGCGCGTCCCGGCCACCGGCGAGGCCGAGTACCTCGCCACCTTGCGCGAGCTGTGCCAGTTCGCCGAAGCGCGCGGCCAGCGGATCTGGCTGTTCCGCAACGCCACGGACCCGCGGCTGTTCATCGAGTTCTCGGAGAGCGCGACTGAGATGTCGCATCGCGCGCATGCGTCGCGGCTGCCCGAGGAGATCAAGCTCGAGAAACGCCTGCAGAACCTCGTCACCTATGCCCCCGACGCCTGGGAGCTGTGGACCGAGGTCAAACTCGCGGCGCCGGCGGAGGCCTGACCGTGGCCCGGCGGCGCATCACGGTGGACGGCGAGATCTGGGAGGTGAATCCCTCGGGCTGCGTCACGGTGTACGGCAAGGACGAGTTCGGCATCGTGTTCCACCAGGGCACCGGACCCCACCGGCGGCGGCGCTTCACGCGGTTCGCGCCCGTGGGCGCCCGGTCCATCGACGCAGCGCTGCGCGAGCTTCCCGACCAGCGGCTGGCGGAGCTGTTCCACCAGTCCCAGCCGGCCTGGACCGCGCCGGAGGGCGCGTACGGCGTTCGTTGACCTGCATTGCCACTCGACGGCTTCGGACGGGGAATGCGCGCCCGCTGAGGTCGTGCGGCGGGCCCACGGGGCGGGACTCGCGGCGATCGCGCTGACCGACCACGACACAACCGCTGGCGTACCGGAGGCGGTGGGAGAAGGAGCGCGGCGCGGCGTGCGGGTCGTCTCCGGCTGTGAATTCAGTGTCAAGGCGCCCTGGGGCGAGCTGCACCTGCTCGGTTACTTCCTTCCCCCCGACGACGAGCGGCTGCAGGTGTTCCTCACCCGGACCCGGACCGCGCGGCTGCGCCGCGGCGAGCAGATGGTCGGCCGTCTCCAACAGCTCGGCCTGGACATCGACATCGCGCACGTGGCGGCGCAGGCTGGCGAGGGCGCGCTGGGGCGCCCGCACGTCGCCCGCGCGCTCGTGGAGCGCGGTATTACCCCGGACATCGGCGAGGCCTTCGCCCAGTACCTCGGCCGCGGCCGGCCGGCGTTCGTCGCCAAACCCCTGCCGACGCTCGTCGAGGTCACGGCGCTGGTGCACGCGGTAGGCGGCCTGGCGATCGCGGCCCACCTGGGCGAGCGCGGCAGCGAAGGGCAGATCCGCCAGTTCCAGGCACAGGGGCTCGACGGGCTCGAGGTGCGCCACCCGAGCCACTCGGCCGCGACTGTAAACCGCCTCACCAAGCTCGCCGAGCGGCTGGGCCTCGCGGTGAGCGGCGGATCCGATTGGCACGGTGATACGTTGTTGGGGGAGACGCACGCGGGGCTGGGGGAGATGGACGTTCCCCTGGAATGGCTCGAAACGCTTGAACACCGTAGGACCAAAGGCGTAGAGGCTGAACCGTAGAGGAGAACCGTAGATGACCGAGCCGTTGAAGGTGGGGAGCACGGCGCCGCTGTTCAGCGCGCCGGCGTCCGACGGGAAGGCCTATGCGCTTGCCGACGTGCTGAAGGCGAAGCGCGTAGCGCTGATCTTCTATCCGGGGAACAATACCCCCGGCTGAAACCGCCAACTCTCCGCCGTGCGCGATGAGATCGCGAAGTTCGAGCAGGCGGGCATCCAGCCCTTCGGCGTCAACCCGGCAGGCGTGGGGAGTCACGTGAGGTACGTCGAGAAGTTCAAGTTCCCGTTCCCGTTGCTCTCCGACGCGGATCGCACGATCGCGAAGGCGTACCGCGCGCTCAAGGAGGACGGCAGGGGAATCCAGCGGACCGTGTACGTCGTCGCGAAGGACGGCACGGTCGCGTTCGCGCAGCGGGGCGCCCCGCCGGTAGACGAAATCGTCGCCGCCGCGCCCGGCCGTGCCACCTGATCTCCGCGGCAAGGTCGCGCTGGTCACCGGCGTGGGCGCCGTGGGTCAGATCGGCCACGCCGTGGCGCAGGGGCTCGGGGACGCGGGCGCGAAGCTGGTGCTCGCCGACCGCAATGCCGCCGGGGTCGTCGAGCGGATGAAGGAGCTCACGGCCCAGGGGATCGACGCCCGCGCCTCGGCGGGCGACCTGACCGGGCCGCCCGACGCGGTCACGGCGGTGCGCATGGCCGTCCGGGAGTTCGGCGGACTCGACGTGGTCGTGAACGTCGCGGGCGGGTTGATCAACTACGGCCCTGTGAGCGACGTCTCGCCGGAGCAGCTCGACCTCGAGATGGCGATAAACGTCAAGACCGCGTTCTTCGTCTGCCAGGCCGCGCTGCCGGCCCTCGCAGCCCGCGGCGGCGGTGCCATCGTCAACTTCGCGTCGGTCGCCGTGGTCAAGCCCGTGAGCCAGCTCGCCGCCTACAGCGCCGCCAAGGCGGCGGTGGCCGGCTTCACGCGCGCCCTGGCGGCCGAAGTGGCCGACCGGAACATCCGGGTGAACGCCGTCGCCCCGGCAACCGTCCGCACTGCCGCCAACGTGGCCCAGATGCAGCCGGGTGCCGCCGCGCACCTGGTGGAGCTGGACGAGCTCGTCCGCGCCGTCCTGTTCCTCGCCAGCGACGAGGCAAGCGCGATCACCGGGCAGGTCCTGCCTGTAACAGGGAAGGAGCTCTAGCGTGGAGCTTGCCGGCCGGGCCGCGCTCGTCACCGGGGCCGGGCGCCGCCTCGGCCAGGCGATCGCCGTGGGACTCGCCCGCGCCGGGTGCGCGGTGGCCGTTCACTACCACGGCTCCAGGGCCGGGGCCGAGGCGACGGCGGCCGGGATTCGCGGCCTGGGGGGCCGGGCGGCGCTCATTCCCGCTGACCTGCGCGACGCGGCCGCGGCGCGCCGGCTGGGGGACGCCGCCGCCCAGGCGCTCGGCGGGCTCGACATCCTCGTCAACTCCGCGGGTATCCTGGTCCGCCAGACGGTCGAGACCATCACGCCGGAGGGCTGGGACGAGACGCTCGACCTGAACC
>JACOVF010000125.1 GCA_016177465.1 Gemmatimonadota bacterium | reverse complement strand
CGCGCCTGATCGCGCAGCACATCGCAGGGCGCGAACCGTGGCCCGTGGCGCTCGGCCAGGCGCTCGAGGTCAGCGACGAGCCGCGCGGCGCCCAGGTCGTCGGCGTGGCGCAGCGGGCCGCCGCGGAACGGCGGGAAGCCGAATCCGAAGATCGCGCCGATGTCGCCGTCGCGCGGCACCCGAACGACGCCTTCGCCCACGGCCCGCGCCGCCTCGTTGATCAGGATCAGCATCAGGCGCTGGACGATGTCCGCCGCGCGTGCGCCGCCGTTCGGCTGGATCCCGATCAGCCCGTACACGGCGGGGTCCACGCCGCGCTTCTTGCCGCCCGCGTACCGGTAGAATCCCTTCCCGGATTTGCGCCCCAGACGGCCCGCCTTCACGAGCCCCTGCAGCGCGGGCGCCGGCGCGAGGCGCTCGCCGAACGCGGCGTGCAGCACCCCCGCAACCTTCTCGGCGACGTCGAGCCCCACCTCGTCGAGCAGGGTCATCGGCCCCACGGGGAAGCCGAACTGCACCATCACCCGGTCGATCTCCTCGATTGCGACCCCCGCGAGCAGCAGCTGGGTCGCCTCATTGGCGTAGGGCCCGAGAATCCGGTTGATCCAGAAGCCGGGGCTGTCCTTCACTAAGATCACCGTCTTCCCCAAGCGGCGCCCGAAGCCGACCGCGGCGCTCACCGTAGCGGGCGAGGTGCGCGCCGCGGGGATCACCTCGAGCAGCGGCATCTTCGCGACGGGGGAAAAGAAGTGCATACCGATCACTCGGTCGGGGCGGCGCGCCGCCTCGGCGATCCGCCCGATCGGGATGGTCGAGGTGTTGGACGCGAACACGGCGCGCTCAGGGGTCGCGGCCTCCACCTCGCGCAGCACCTGCTGCTTCACCGCCAGGTCCTCAAACACCGCCTCGATCAGGAGGTCGGCTTGGCCGAACCCGGCGTACGTGTCGCCGCCCGACAGCAGCATCACGAGCCGGGCGTGCTCGTACTTCGTGATACGGCGACGCTTGAGGCGGTCGTCCAGGATCTCGCGAGCGGCCCTGAGGCCCGCCGCCACGCGCGGCAGGTCGGCGTCCTTCATCCGCACGTCCACCCCCGCCTGCGCCACGGCGGTGCCCGCGATCCCCGCCCCCATGAACCCCGCGCCCACGATCCCCAGCCGCTTCACTTCGGCGGGGGGCGGCGCGTCCAGAATGCCGAAGTCCTTCCTGAGGGCGGTGGTCGCGAAGAAGATCTGGACCAGCTTGCGGGAGACGTCTGTGACGGCGAGGCGGCCGAACAACTGCGCCTCGCGCTGCAATCCTTCCTTGATCCCGTGCCTCAGCCCGTACTCCACCGCCTCGAGCGCGGCGTACGAGGCCGGGTAATTGCCGCCCGTCCTCTTCACGACCGCCTGCCGCGCCATCCGGAATACGAGCATCCGGCCGAGCTGCGTGCCGTCCAGCAGCCAGCCGACCAGCCCGCCCGGACGCTTGCGCTTCGGGCGCCAGCCGCCGGCCATCCTTTCCGCCGCGGCGATGGTGACGGGCTTCAGGATCGGCGACGGCACCAGCTCGTCCACCATCCCCGCGCGGAACGCCGTTTGCGCGCGCTCGACCTTCCCGGCGAGGATCATGTCGAGTGCGGCGCGCGCGCCGACCAGCCGCGGCAGCCGCTGGCAACCGCCCGCGCCGGGGAGGATCCCCAGCTGTATCTCGGGAAGGCCGATCTGGGTCTTAGGGTGGTCGGTGGCGACGCGGTAATGGCAGGCGAGGGCGAACTCGAATCCGCCGCCCAGGCAGGCGCCATGGATACCGACCGCGACAGGCTTTGCGAAGCGGGCGACGCGGTCGAGCATCTCCTGCCCGTCGGCGGAGAGTCGCTCCGCCTCGGCGGCCGAAGTGAGCTGCACGAACTCCTCGATGTCGGCGCCGGCGATGAAGTTGTCGGGCTTGCCGGAGAAAAAGGCGACCGCTTTGACGCGCGGGTCCTGCTCGAGCGCGGTGAAGGTCGCGATGAACTCGTCCTTCACCGCGCGCGAGATCGTGTTCACCGGCTCGCCCTTGCGGTCGATCGTGACGACCGCGACGCCGCCCTGGAGCTCCCAGGTGATCACGGGACTCTTCTCGGCGGGCATCAGCGGCGCTCCAGGACCATGGCAAAGCCCATGCCGCCCTGTGCGCACACGGAGATGAGCCCGAACTGGACGTCGCGGCGCTTCATTTCGTTAGCGAGGGTGGTGACGATGCGGCCGCCGGTGGCGCCGAAGGGATGCCCGATGGCGATCGAGCCGCCCATCACGTTGATGATGTCCTCGTTGATCGGCCATCCCTTTTGGGCGAAGCCCTGCAGATTCGACAGCACTTGCGAGGCGAACGCCTCGTGGATCTCGATCAGCCCGAGGTCCGTCCACTCGATGCCGGCGCGCTCGAGCGCCTTGGGCACGGCCCAGACGGGCGCCTGGAGGAGCTGCCAGCCGGGATCCACCGCGGCAACGGCGTACGAGCGGATGTAAGCGAGCGGCTCGTAGCCGAGTGCCCGCGCGGCCTCGTCGCTCATCAGGAGCACCGCCGAGGCGCCGTCGGTAAGCGGTGACGCGTTGGCCGCCGTCACCGTGCCATACTTGCGGTCGAAGACGGGCTTGAGCTTCGCCATCTGCTCGAGCGTCGAGTCGATCCGGATGCCGTTATCCGCGGTCACGACCGGGTCCGCCGACTTGGCCGGGAACCAGGGGGCGATCTCGGCCGTAAGCCGGCCATCGGCGGTCCCCTGGGCGGCGAACTGGTGGCTGCGGAGCGCCCATTTATCCTGGGCTTCCCGGGTGATACGGTTCTCCTTCGCCATCTTCTCGGCCGACTGGCCCATCGATTGGCCGGTGGACGGCTCGGCGATGGCCGGGGCGACGGGGATCAGGTCGCGCGGGCGCGTCCGGGCGAAGGTCCTGAGCCGGGCACCCAGTGTCTTGGCCTTGCTCGCCTCGACCAGGATGTCGGCGAGCCGGCGCGAGGCGAGGATCGGGATGTCCGAGAGCGACTCGGCGCCGCCGGCGATGATGACGTCGGCGTGGCCGAGGACGATCTGGTCGTGGGCGGAGGAGACGGCCTGGTTGGCGGAGGCGCAGGCGCGGTTCAGCGAGAAGGCTGGGGTTTCTTTCGGGAACTGGGGGAGGAGACTCACCTCTCGGGCGATGTTCGGCACCAGCGCTGACGGCACCACCTGCCCGAAGATCACCTCATCCACCTCGGCCCCGTCCAAGTTCGCGCGCTCAAGCAGCTCACGCGCCGCATAGCGGGCGAGGTCCACGGCGCGCGCGTCCTTGAGCGCCGTCCCCGACTTGCAGAAGGGCGTGCGGCATCCGGCCACGACGGCCACGCGCCGCCCGTTCCTAGATGACATAGATTCTCCTTGCGTGACCTCACCCCTTACCTCCGCTCCCGCGATGCGGAGAGGGGAAACGAGGGGTGAGGTCACGAAACCTACCACCGGCCCCACCCGGAGGGGAGTTGGGAGCGGAGCAACCGTTTTCGCACCATACGCGCGCCGAGGCCCTCGCGGCGATGGCGGCGGAGCCCGTGGACCTGCTGGTCATCGGCGGCGGCATCACGGGTGCGGGCGTGGCGCGGGATGCGGCGCTGCGCGGACTCCGCACCGCGCTCATCGACAAGGGAGATTTCGGCAGCGCCACCTCCGGCAACTCGTCCCGGCTGATCCACGGCGGGCTCCGCTACCTTGAGACCGGCAACTTCCGGCTGGTGCTCGAGGCGAGCCGCGAGCGGCGGGTCCTGCTCAGCAT
>JACOVF010000130.1 GCA_016177465.1 Gemmatimonadota bacterium | reverse complement strand
TAATCGGGCGTGCCGATGTCCACCACCAGCCCGCCTGAAAACCGGGAAATCAGCCGCTCGTCCAAGTCGGCGATCTCCGGCGGCGGCCGGTCGCTCGTGAGCACGATCTGACGCCCCGATGCTTGCAGCGCCTCGGTGAGGCGCAGCAGCTCGGCCTGCATCTCCTTGCGGTTGGTGAGAAACTGGACGTCGTCCACCAGCAGCACGTCCACGTTCTGAAAGCGGCGGCGGAATGCGTCACCCTGTCCCGCGGCGATCGCGGCGTGGAACGCCTCCACGTACTCGTCGAGCGTCAGGTACTCGATGTTGAGGTCGGGCGCGAGCCTCTTGGCGGAGTGGCCGATGGCCATCAGCAGGTGGGTCTTGCCCAGCCCCGAGCCACTATAGATGAAGAGTGGGTTGTAGGCCGACCCCGGGTTCTCGGAGACGGTCTTCCCCGCCGTCACCGCCAGGCGGTTGGCCGAACCCACCACGAAGGTGTCGAACGAGTACTTCGGGTTGAGGGCCGTCGTCACGCGGTGCTCCCCGCCGCGAGACGCTTCAACACGAGCTCGGAGATGCCCTTCAGTGACTCGAAGACCCCCTGCCCGTGGAGCGCGTCCGCGGCAAAGCTCGGCACGCTCCGGAAGTTGAGCGCGTCGTCCAGCTCCGCCGGCGCGAGGATCAGCTCGCTCGGCAGGTCCTGCTTGTTGTACTGGAGGACCAGCGGCATCTGCCGGACGTCCACGCCGTGCTCGAGCAGGTTGGACTGCAGGTTCTGGAGGCTCTCGAGGTTCTCGTCGAGCTGGCGCGCCTGGCTGTCGGCCACGAACACGACACCATCGGCGCCCTGCAGCACGAGGCGGCGCGTGGCGTTGTAGTAGACCTGCCCCGGCACGGTGTAGAGCTGGAAGCGCGTCGTGAACCCCGAGATCTGGCCGAGGTCGATCGGGAGGAAGTCGAAGAACAGCGTCCGGTCGGTCTGGGTGGCGAGCGACACCATGCGGCCGCGGCGCTGATCGGGCACACGACCGTAGATGTAGTGCAGGTTCGTCGTTTTGCCGGACCGGCCGGGCCCGTAGTAGACGATCTTGCAGGTGATTTCGCGCGTCGTGAAGTTCACCAGGGACACGGCCTATCTCCCGAAGAGCGTGTTCAGGCTGTCGGTCAGCTCACGCTCGAAGTCCGCCGCCAGCACCTGCTTCGGTACGGGTGCCTTGGGGCTCGCTGCCCGCAGCTCTTCGGCGAATTGCTCGAAGAATAACTGGACGAGCCCAAGGGACGAAACGTCCAAGTCGTAGACGACGAGCGCGACAACGGGCCCCCGGCCGGTCGTGAATCCGCCGAGGAAGATGCCGTGGCGCTCGCCCTGATGATTGAGCGCTGCGAAGGGCGGCTGCCTGAGCTGCTTCGCGATCTCGGCGGTCGACGCCATAATCGCCGCGCCCAGCGCCGCGGCCGACATCACATCCACCGCGCGCGAGAACCCAGACTGCGCGAGCACCTGCCCTGCGGGCGTCATCAGCAGCACGAGCCGCACCTGAGCCTCGTGGACGAAGACGTTCATCGGCTCGAGCGTCCAGGACTCGACCGCGCGCGCCGTCATCCCACGGCCTCCGCGGCCCGCAGCAGCTCCAGCCGCACCAGTCCCACGTTCACGTCAGCATCGGTGACCGCGACGACCAGCATCGCGGACGCCGCCGGAACCACGAGCAGGGCGCCCTGGTCCCCCTGCAGGTGCCAGAACATCGGCCCGCCCACGCCCGCCACGTCCATGGCGCGCCGTAGCCGGTTCGCGAGGCTGGCCGCGAGCGCGGCCACGGCGCTCCCCCTGATGCCCTCCATCAGCTGCTCGGCCACGACGAGCCCATCGTCGCCCGCCACGAGCATCGCGCCGCGCACGCCACGCACACGGGTGATGAGGTCGAGCGCGCGGCCGTAGCCGGTGGTGGCGGTCACGCCTGCTGCTCCAGCCAGCGGCGCGCCATGTGCGACGCGCGCTGGGCGAGGATCGCGAGCCGGCCGAGCGGCACCGCGCGGTCCCGCACGACGAGCAGCAGCGCATCGGCGCGGGGCGGGGTGAGGTACACGTGGCCCGTCGGCCCTTCGGCGGACAGCCCCGACCAGCTCCCGAGGCCAAGCAGCTTGGCGGTGCGGGCCGCCTCCTGCGACACGCCCGCGAGATACGCCGCGACGGCCTCCGTCACGTCCTGCCCGTGCGGATCCTTGAGCGCCCCGCCAAGCACGCGTCCGGCCAGGTCGAGGAGCAGCAGCCCCTCCTGCGCGCCCTCGAGCCCGGCGAACACCCGCGCTTCCTCGAGCGGGACGGTCGGCTCGGCCATGGGCTCGGGCGCCGGGGTGGAGGCCCGCAGCGGCGGGGCCGGCGTGGGCGCCACAGGCTGGGCGGCGTCGGCCGGCGCGGGGGCGGGCGCCGGCGCCCGAACGGCGCCGCGCACCAGGGCAATCGCTTGCGCGATGCTCTCGTCGTCGGGCGCCACGCCCCGCGCTTCCTCCAGGTGTGCTTCGGCCTGCGTGATGTCTCCGACCTTGAAGTACAGGAAGGCCAGACCCTTCAGCGCGCCGGTGTGGTTCGGGGCGATGCGCAGCGCCATGTCCCATTCGTCGAACGCGCGCTCGTAGTCGTGCTTGTCGGCCAGGATCCGGGCATAGAGGTCGTGGGCGTCGGAGTTGTGGGGATGGCGCTCCAGCCCCGTGCGCGCGACGCGGTGCGCAGCGTCGAGCTGGCCCTTGCGGCGCAGCAGCTCACCGAGCCGCAGGAACACGAGACTGTGCGGGTCCTGCGCCAGCTGGGTGGACAGCGTCTTGATGTCGTCAGCCACGGGCCCCCGTCCCGGCCAGCACCTGCGCGGCATCCCGCGCGCGCTTGACCTCGTCGAGGTACGCTTCCTCGCCCTCGGTGCGCGAGGCAAGGCCCTCCCACTGCTCCCAGCTGTCCATCGCCTCGCGGAACCGGCCCAGCCCCACCAGCGCGAAGCCAAGCAGGCGGTGCGCGGGTGCGCAGACCGGATTGAGCCGCAGCGCGCGTCGCAACTCCTCGACCGCCGCCGGCGGCCGACCCGCGGCGAGGTGGATCCGCCCGAGCAGCAGGTGCACTGCCGGGTCGTGTGGCTGCAGGTTGGCCGCCTGCCCCGCCGCGGCGCGAGCGGCCTCGAAGTCCTTCCGGCCCAGCGCTTCTTCGGCCCGACCCAGCTGCTCCGTCACGTCGCTCGCCGCGCTCGGCCGGCTGCGCCGCTGGCCACCCGGCTCGATGAGCATCGCCACGCCCGCGCTCTCCAGCCCGAAGACGGTCTTCGCGATGTCGAACTCGGAGCGGCCCAGCTCTTTGGCCAGGGCACGGATGTCGCGCGTGCCGTCGATGAGGGCCAGCACCTCCCACTCCGGCGGCAGCAGGTCCAGCTCACCCTCGCTGCCCTCGGGTGTGGGCGCCAGCGTCGGGATGATCCCGACATGCGGGATGCGGCTCTCGATGCGCGACCATTCGTCGATCCGCCGGGCGCCCTCCATCAGCAGCGCCTCGACGGGGATGCGCACGGTAGCTTCCGCCGGGGCGTTCGCGAGCTCGCCCTCGGTGAAGGAGAAGTAGCCCTCGTTCCAGCTCATCACCTCGAACACGACTTCCTCGATCTGGAAGCGGAGCTGGCGCTGCAGCTCCCGCTGGGTGATGGCGCCGATGGCCACGAGGATTTCGCCGAGTCGGCGCTTGTCGCCCTGGCGCTGCTGCATGTCGCGGGCGCGCTCGAGGTCCGCCTCGGTGATCCGGCCGGTGCGCAGCAACAGGCCGCCCAACGGGTGCGGGTTGCTGTGGATTTCGGCGTAGATCACGGCGCCGTCCAGGAAGTGGACGACGCCCGCGTTGTGGCGCAGCTCGGACGTGACGCGCAGCGCTCCCGTCTTCCGGCTCAGGTCGAGCAGCTGGAAAACGTCATGGATGCCGAGCTCGCGCAGCGGGCCTTCGATCGCCATAGGCTAGGCCGCGTCCTCCGGCGCGAAGATGTGCTGCAAGTCGAGCGCCGTGCGCGCGTGCATGCGGGCGCGCTGCGCGTACGGCCCGCCGGGATCGAGCCGCGTCACCTTCTCCCACGCCTCGACCGCCTCGCCGTAGCGGTGCAGCCGGGCGAGCGTGACGCCGGAGTAGAACAGCGCGCCGACGTGCTCGGAGTCGAACTTGCGGGCCCGCTTGAACGCCTCGAGCGCCGCCTCGTTCCGCTTGTCGTCAATCAACACGCGTCCCAGCAAGAGCAGCGCATCAAGGTCGTAGGGGTCCTGCTCCAGCATCTCCGCGAGCCGGATGATCGCGAGCCGCGTGCGCCCGCTGCGCCGTAGCAGGTCGGCGAGGGCGAGCGCCGCCTCGTGGAACGTGGGCAGGACCTCGAGCGCCTGCTCATAGGCGTGCTGGGCCTCGGACCACTCGTCCCGCTCCTCGTGCAGCCGGCCCAGCTCGAGCCAGACTTGGACGTAGCCGTGATCGAGCTCTAGCGCCGCGCGGTAGGCGCGCAGGGCACCGTTGCGGTCACCGATGCTGCGGGCCACGTCCCCCTGCAGCTTGTGGAGGTCGGCGCGATCGGGGGCGCGCGCCTGGGCTTGCTTGAGCAGCGTGAGCGCGCCGGAGGCATCGCCCGCACCGGACCGGGCCCGTGCCACGGCGACGAGCACGTCCACGTCGTCAGGCGCCTTGGCCGCCAGTTCTTCGGCGAGCGGCAACGCGTCGGCGACGCGGTTCAGCGCCAGCAGCGCCTTGACCTCGCCCAGCAACGCGTCGGGGCGCGCGGCGTCCAGGGCGCGGGCCTCGCGGTAGCGCTCCAGCGCCTCGCCGTGCAGCCCGCGCCGCGCGTAGATGTCGCCGAGCAGGATGGCGGCGTCGGCGCGGTCGGCGCCGCGCTGCATGGCCCGGATCGCCTCCGCCGAAGCGAGCTCCATCAACCCTTTGCTCACGTAATCGCGCGCCAGCGCGAGCGGGTCGTCGCCGCGCTTCTTCCCCGCTCCCCGGGCCGGCACGGCGGCCGGCGCCGGCGGCGGGGCGAGCTCTTGGAAGATGTTGTCGAGCAGCCGCTGGTCGAAGCTGAAGTCCGCGCCGAGCGTCTCCGCCGAGACGTCGGCTGAGATCTCGGGAACGACGCCGATGGTCGCCTCCTCGAACTGGAGGTCGATCGTGAGCGCGAACTTCTGCGACACGTAGTACGGGTCGAGCTCGAGCGCGCGCTTGGTGGCGCGCAGCGCGGCGTCGAAGTCCCCCAGATTGGACAGGCAGAAGCTCAGGTTGTAGTGCGCGCCCGCGTGCTCAGGGTCCGCCTCCACGGCGCGCACGAACGCGTTGCGCGCGTCCTGGAAGCGCTTCAGCTCGACCAGCACGAGCCCCACACCGTTCCACGCGGCCGACGAGCCGGGCTGGGCGGCGAGCACCTGACGGTACGCCTCGAGCGCGAGCTGGAAGCGGCGCAGGTGGTAGAGCAGGAGCGCGAGGTTGAGCCGTGCCGCCGCGAAGTCCCCCTTCAGCTGCAGCGCGTTGCGGAACGCCTCGATGGCGGACTCCGTGTCGCCCTGGTGGGCGAGGATGACGCCGATGTTGTTCCACGCCAGTGCGTATTTCCCGTCCAGCTCGATCGCCTGGCGGTACGAGGCAAGGGCGTCGTCCGTCCGCCCCGCTTGGTGCAGCACGACGCCCCGCTCGTTCCAGAGCTTCGGCGAGTCCGGGACCTCATGGATCAGCGTCTCATACAGCTCGAGCGCGGCGGCGAAGTCGCGCTTGAGCAGGTGCAGCTCCGCCATGGCCTGCAGCACCAGGCGGCGATCTTCGCCGCGGTCGAGAGCGAGGCGATACTCCCGCAGCGCCTCGTTGTAGTAGCCTTTCTGGCGGAACGCGAGGCCGAGGTTGTAGTGCGCCAGCTCGCTCCCCTCCACCACTTCCGGGGCTGGCTGGTCGCGCAGGCGCTGCTGCTGGCTCTTGCGCTCCGCGGTGTACCGCTCGAGCGACAGGTTGGTCTGGGCGCGCGCGAGCGGCGGGTTGAGCTGGATGGCGCGCTTGGCCGCGGCCCGCGCTTCCTGGTGACGGCCCATGTCACCCAGCACGAACGCCATCAGGTAGTGGGCGTTGGCGTTGTCGGGGTTCAGCTCCACCGCGCGCTGCAGCGCGGTCAGCGCGGCGTCGTTCAGGCCGCGGTTGTAATAGACCTCGCCCAGGTAGAATTGCACCACGCTGCTCGTCGGGTCGAGCTCCTGCGCCCGAACGAACCATTCCGTGGCGACCTCGAGGCGGCCGCGGGCTTTCTCCGCCTGGCCGAGCTGGATGATCGCGGCGACGTCTTTGGGGCGGTGGGACAGCAGCTGCTCGAACTGGCTGACGGCCTCCTCGAACTGCCCCAGGATGGCGTAGGCGCGCCCCAGCTCAAGGCGAGCGTCGCGATCGTCCGCGCCCTGGCGCAGCCGCTCCTGCAGCTCGGCGACGCGGCGGTCGTAGTAGCCGGTCTGGTGGTGGGCGATTTCGAGGTTGCGCTGGGCGACCTGCATCTTCGAGTCGAGCTCCAGCGCGCGGGTGAACTCGACGATTGCCTCATCCATCAGGCCCTTTTGATAGTAAAGGACGCCGAGGTTGTTGTGCGCCCCGGCGTCCGAAGGGTCGATCCGGCGGGCGAAGGATCGGAGGACCGCGAGGTCGCGTCCCGAGAGCGCCGGCGCCGTCACGGGTCAGGTCAGGCGGATGGCGTCAAAGATGGCCTTGAGCGACGCCAGATCGGGGAGCAGCAGGAAATGGCCCCGGAGCCCCTCCTCGGAGTCGATGCGGAACTCGGTCTCGACGCAGAACACGAAGTCGCGGTCGTGGCCGAAGTTCAGGTAGGTGGTAGTGAGCACCGCCGCGGACAGATCCACGACGAGGCTGGGGACCGACGGCAGGAGCAACATGCCCATGAAGTCCGACAGCGCGTTCATGTACGCGCCCGAGAGGATGTTGCCCGCCTCCTTCAGCGCGGACTGCTCCAGGGCGTCGAACGCCGTGGTCGCCCCTTCCGGCCGACGCAGCAGCATGTCGCAGAGCCGCCGCCCCACTCGCTCGGGGAAGAGCAGCAACGTCCGGCCGGTGAGGTCGCCCAGCATGTGCATCAGCACCGCCGCCACCACGTCCTGCGGGCTGCCAAGCAGCTCGGGCACCTCCTCGAGGCGTGCGATGTTGATCTGCGGCACGCTGATCATGATGCGGCGGTTCGTCATCTGCGAGAGCGCCGTCGCCGCGTGGCCCGCCCCGATGTTGGCGACCTCCCGCAACGCGTCGATCTGCAGCTCCTTCAGATCGCGGACGTCTTCCATGCCCCCTCCCCTACAGAAGCCCGCCGGCGTCGAGAATCAGCGCCGGGACCCCGTCGCCCATGATGGTCGCGCCGCTGAACACGGGCAGCGTGCCCTGCGGTGCCTCGAAGCTCTTCACCACGATTTCGCGCTGCCCCACCATCCCGTCCACCACGATCCCCGTGCGCCGTTCCCCCATCTCGAGCACGATCACGGGGCGGCGCACGGGCGGCGCGTCCCCCTCCACGCCGAGCAGCGCGCGCAGGTGGACGAGCGGGATCACCCGGTCCCGCAGCACCATCGCCTCACGCCCCTCGACGGTGGTGATGGGCGCCGCGCCGAACTCGACGGTCTCGGCCACGTAGCTGAGCGGCATGGCGTAGCGCTCGCGGCCCACGCTCGCGATCAGCGCGCGCACGATGGCCAGCGTCACGGGCAGCCGCAGCACGAAGGTCGTGCCCGTCCCGACCTCCGTCCGGATCTCGATCGTACCGCCCAGCCCGCGGATCTTCGTCATCGCCACGTCGATCCCCACGCCCCGGCCAGACACCGTGCTCACCTGTTCCACCGTCGAGAAGCCCGGCCGGGCGAGCACGCGCAGCAGCTGGTCGTCGGTGAGCGTGTCGAGATCCGGATCCACCACTCCCTCACGCTGCGCCTTGGCGAGGATCCGGGCGCGGTCGATGCCGCGCCCGTCGTCCCCGATGCTGATGGCGACGCTCGCCCGCTCGCGCACCGCCGACAGCACGATCTCCCCTTCCGGCGGCTTGCCCAGGCGCCGGCGCTCCGCAGCGGGCTCGATGCCGTGGTCCACCGCATTGCGCAGCAGGTGCACCAGCGGGTCGCCCAGCTCGTCGAGGATCGCCCGGTCGAGCTCGATCTCCTTCCCTTCCACGCGGAAGTTAACCGGCCGGCCGAGCTGACGTGCCAGATCGCGTACCAGGCGCGGGAACCGGTCGAATACCTGCCACACCGGTGTCATGCGCGCCTGGATGATCTCGGATTGCAGGTCGGCGGACAGCCGTGAGACTTGGATGGCCACGTCATCGATGGCGGGATCACGCCAGCGCGCTGCCAACTCGTTCAGGCGGCCGCGCGCCGTCACCAGCTCGCCGATCAGGTCCATCAGCGCATCCAGCCGCCGCAGGTCCACGCGAATGTGGCGGCTCTTCCCCGGCTCGAGCGCCGCCGCCTCTATGCGCGGGCCCCGCGTCTCCTCCTCCCCCACGCTGACGCGCTCCACGTCGCCCGCACCCCGCAGCGCCGCCTCGATCTGGGCCGGTGCCGCCGAGGTCTCGAGCCGGAAACTGAAGCGGCCGTCGAAGTCCTCCGCCTCGAACGCCCCGGGCGGGGGGGTGACGCCGTGCATCGCGCCGAGGCTCTGCGCCTTGCGGATGACGAGCAGCGCGCGGCCGCCCTTGAGCGCCGCATCGGCGCGGAGCGCCACCCGCACCAGGCGCCCGCCGCCGAGCGCGGCCGGCTCCGGCATCGGGCCCGGCGCGGGCGCGGGGGGGGGGGCCGCGGGCGCCGCCGGCTCGGGTGTCCCCCCGAGGCGCTGGGCGGCGCGGTCCAGGTCGACCAGCAGACCGGAAACGTCGGCCTCGCGCTCCCGCCCGGTCACGGCGAGATCGATGACCTTCTCGAGGGTGTCGGTGGAGCGGAACAGCAGCTGCAGCAGGTCGTCGCTCGCCGGGCGGGTGCCGCGGCGCAGCCGGTCGAGCAGGTTCTCCATCCGGTGGGCGACGTCGGCGACGCGGACGTAGCCCATCGTCGCCGCCATCCCCTTCACCGTGTGCACCGCGCGGAAGATGCCTCCGACCGGCTCGGGGGTGGCCGGATCGCGCTCCCACTCGAGGAGCAGGTGGTTGCAGGCGCTCAAGTGTTCCCGGCTCTCCGCCAGAAACAACTCGGCGTACTGCGACAAATCCATGCGCTACCCCAGCACGCGCTGCACGGCTTCGAGCACGCGGGAGGGCTGAAACGGCTTCACCACGAAGTCCTTCGCGCCGGCCTGGATCGCTTCCACGACCAGGGCTTGTTGGCCCATGGCGCTGCACATCAGGATCCTGGCGTCGGGGTCGTGCTTCACGATCTCCCGCACCGCGTCGATCCCGCCCATGTCAGGCATCACGATGTCCATCGTCACCAAGTCCGGCTTGAGCTGCTTGTACTTCTCGACGGCCTGGGACCCGGTCTCGGCTTCACCGACGATCTCGAAGCCAGCCTGGGCCAGGATGTCGCTGATCATCGTCCGCATGAAGATCGCGTCGTCGCAGACGAGAACAGAGTGGCTCACACACCCTCCCTAGGAAGTCAGAATGGGGGCCAGCAGCGCGTCCGTATCGAGTACGACGAAGAGATGACCACCGCGCCGGCCGACCGCCCGTACCAGCGTCGGGTCGACGCCCGCCAGTGCCTGCCGGCGCTCCAGCGCGCTCGCGTCCAGCGTCAACAGATCCACCACTTCATCCACCGTCAGGCCAATGACTTTCCGCCCCCCGCCCACCTGCAGCAACACCGTCGTGCCACCCCCGCCCTCCTCGTCCGGCTCCGGCTGGGCGAGCGCCCGCCAGCCCTCGACCACCGTCACGAGTTGGCCCCGCACGTTCACGAGGCCCGACACGAACGGCATCGCACCGGGAATGCGGGTGGCTTCCAAGCGGGGCAGGATCTCGCGCACCGTATCCACGTCGGCGGCGCAGACGAGCGACCCCACCCGGAAGAGGAGCAGTCGGACTACCGCGGCGTCACTCATCCGATGCGAAGAAGCCAAGATACTGCAAGGGGTTGCGTTCAGCAAGGAAGTTGGCCGCAGCCGCGCTTTCAGCGAGCGCCGGACGCAGATCCTCGGGCCATTCGGAGCGCAGGGAGAGGGGGACGCCCGTGATCGGATGCACCAGCTGCAACTCGGCGGCGTGGAGCACCTGGCGCGGTGCCGACGCCTCGAGCCGCTCGGCAGCGCGCCGCTGAGATGGCGTGACCCGTCGGCTCCCACCGAACGCGTACTCCCGGTCGCCTACCACGGGGTGGCCGACGTGGGCGAGGTGGACCCGGATCTGATGCGTCCGCCCGGTGCCGAGGCGGACGCGGAGCAACTCCGTCAGATCGAAACGTGCGACGACCGTTGCATGGGTGACCGCGTGACGCCCCCCGGCCTGTACCGCCATCCGCGTGCGGTCCTTCTGGTGCCGGGCGATCGGCGCCTCGATCTCGAGCGGGCTCCTGGCGAAGTGTCCCCACACGAGCGCCGCGTAGATCCGCTCCACCCGGCGCTGCTCGATCGCCCGCGCCAGCCGGCGGTGGGCGAGGTCGGTCTTGGCCACGATCAGGAGTCCCGACGTGTCGCGGTCAAGCCGGTGGACGATCCCCGGCCGTCCCTCCGCCGACCCCTGCGACAGCGCGGTGCCCCGCCCCACCAACACGTTGACGAGGGTGTCATCCCAGTGGCCTGGGCCGGGGTGGACGACCAGGCCAGCCGGCTTGTCGAGCACGGCGAGGTGCTCATCCTCGTAGACGAATCGCAGCTCGGCGTGGACCGGGGCGTAGGTGCGCGGCGGGGCTTCGGCGGGGAACAGCACTTGCACTACGGCGCCGCGCTCCAGTTGCGCGGAGGCCCGCAGCGGCTTGCCGCCGGAGGTGACGAGCTTTTCAGCGATGAGGCGGGCCGCCTGAGTGCGGCTGAGTGCAAGTTGGTCGGCGAGGAAGCGGTCGAGGCGGTCGGTGCGTTCGACCGCGACGCAGAAGCTGGTGCCGGCCCTCCAGGACTCCCCGGCGGTCGCCGTCACGTCGTGGCCGTCCTCGCCTCCTTCGCGCGCTGCTGTTCCCGTCCTTCCAGCCACAGGGAGAACGCTAGGGCGATGGCCCCGATCGTGATGGCCGAATCGGCGGCGTTGAACGTGGGCCAGCGCCACGCGCCTACGCCGATGTCCACGAAGTCCACGACGCCCTGGGCGCTGCGGATCCGGTCGATGAGGTTCCCGGTGGCCCCGCCGCAGACGAGCGCCAGCGCGAGGAGGCGGAAGCGGTCGCCCGGACGTGTGGCGCGGACCATCGAGCCGAGCACGATCAACGCGAGCACGGCGAGACCGAAGAAGATCCAGCGCGAGTGCTCGCCGAGGTGGAGCCCGAAGGCGGCGCCCTCGTTGTAGACGAGACGCAGTTGCACCCAGTCGCCGATGATCGGCAGCGGCACGCGGCGGGCGAGCGTCGCCTCTGCGATGAACTTCGTGATCAGGTCGAGGACGACGAGGCTCGACGAAGTCGCCCAGAACAGCCGGCGGTCAGCGCCGTTTACCATCTTCTTCCTTGGCCTTGCACTTGATGCAAAGCCGGGCGTGGGGCAGCGCGTCGAGGCGGTCGAAGCCGATGTCCTCGCCGCACTGCTCGCACTTCCCGTACTTCTCCGGCGTCCCGTAGAGTCGCCGGAGCGCCTCGTTGACGTGCCAGAGGTAGCGGCCCTCCTGCGAGGCGAACAGGAACGCCTTCTCGCGCTCCATCGCGTCGGTCCCTTGGTCCGCCATGTGGAAGGAGTAGCTCGAGAGATCGCCGTCCGAGGCCTGCAAGCTCGAGTTGAACGACTCGTCGTAGTGGCCCAGCTCTTTCATCACCCGCGCGCGCTCCTCCAGGAGCCGCTTCTCGAAGTGCGCCAGCTGCCTCTTGCTCATGCCCTTCGGCTTGGATTTCGTCGGCATGCTCAGACCTTTCGTCCTTCGTGGCGCCGCAGGGCAATGGTCACCCGGCGCCCGTCGATTTCCACGTCCTGCGTCACGTCGGCCTCGGGGAGGATGGCGCCCAACACCGACTTACGCGTCAGCGTCTCGCCCTCGACGAAGCCCTGAAACGCCTCCACGGCGGCGACCACGTCCGCCGCCCCGGCCACGCTCAGCTCGATTCGCGTCGTGTATTCATACCCGGCTTCTTTCCGGAGGCGCTGCACGCGGTTCACGACCTCGCGGGCCAGCCCCTCCTGCACCAGGTCCTCCGAGAGCCGGGGGTCGAGCGCCACCACGTACGGGCCGTCGGCCTGCACGATCCAGTCGCTCGCCACCTCGCGAGTCACCGTCACGTCCTCCGGACGGTATTCGTACCCCGCGGCCTGCACGGTCTCCCCCCGTTCCAGCGCCTGCAAATCTTCTGCCGTGAGTAGCGACACCGCGGCGGCCGCCTGCGGGGTGGCCTTCCCATGCCGCTTCCCGAGACTGCGGAAGTTGGCCTTGCCCTTCAGAGTGACGAGGTCGTGGTCCGACGCCACTACTTCGTACGCCTTGGTGTTCACTTCGGCAGCCAAGATATCTAACAGGTCTGCCAAGGCCGGGCCCTTGACGGCGGCCGGGACCGCCAGCTGGATCCGGGCCACCGGCTGGCGGACCCCCAAACCCTTGGAATTTCGGGCCGCATGGGCGAGGGACGCCAGCCGCCGCATGGCGTCCATCGCCGCCTGCAGCTCGGGCTCCCGGCGCCCCCGGTCGGCCGGAAACGGCGCCAGGTGGACCGAGGTTCCCGTGAGGCGGCGGTGCAGCCAGTCGGAGAGGAACGGCGCCGCGGGGGCCACGAGCCGCGCCGCCGTGACCAGGGCCTCATGCAGGGTCGCGAGCGCAGTCTCGTCCGCAGCCCGGTCGGGGGCCCAAAAGCGCGGCCGGTTCACCCGCACGTACCAGCGCGACACATCCTCGACCACGAAGTCCATCACGGCCCGCACCCCCGCCGTCACGTCGTAGCCGCTCCACGCTTCCCGCACCCCCGCGACGACATCGTCGAGCCGCGCGAGCAGCCAGCGGTCCACGAGGGGCCGCTCCGCCGCGGACCGGGCGTCCTCCTCCGCCGGGGGCTGCCAGTCTTCCGCGTAACGCGCGAAGAACTCATACGTGTGGCGCAGGGTATTGAGGAACCCGCCGGCCAGCTCGGGAATCTGGCGCGCGTCGAACCGTTTGGGGAGCCATACCTGGCTCTGCCCGAGGAGGTAGAGTCGCACCGCATCGGCGCCGTGCTCCTTGATGACCTGCCAGGGGTCCACGACGTTGCCGCGGCTCTTGGACATCTTCTGCCCCGCGGCATCGAGCACCAGCTCGTTCACGATCACGTGCTTGTAGACGGGCGCGTCGAACACGCCGACCGCGATCGCGAGCAGCGAGTAGAACCAACCGCGCGTCTGGTCCACGCCCTCGCAGATGAAGTCGGCCGGGAAGTGCGCTTTGAAGTCCGCCTCGTGCTCGAAGGGATAGTGCCACTGCGCGTAGGGCATCGCCCCCGAGTCGAACCATGCGTCGATCACCTCGGGCACGCGCCGCATCGTCCCGTCGCACTGGCGGCAGGGCCAGGTGTAACGATCAATGTGCGGCTTGTGGGGATCGAAGTCGCTCGGCAGCGTCCGGCCAAGGTGGACGGCGAGCTCGGCGTAGGCGCCGATCACGTCGCGGTGGTCGCGCTCGCGGTCGCACTCCCACACGTTGAGGGGCGTGCCCCAGTAGCGGTCGCGCGACAGCGCCCAATCGACGTTGTTCGCGAGCCACTCCCCAAAGCGGCCGGCCCCGACTTCGGGCGGATGCCAGTGGACCTGAGCGTTCACCTCGAGGAGCCGCGCCTTGATCGCGGTCGTGCGGACGAACCACGACGCGCGCGCGTAATAGATGAGCGCCGAGTCGCAGCGCCAGCAGAACGGGTAGGTGTGGGAGTGCGGGCGCGTCTCGAGCCAGCGGCCGTCGCGCTTCAACCGCTCGATGATCAGCTGGTTCGTCGCCTTGTCGGTGACGAGCTTGCCGTTGATCTCCTCCCACCGGGTGCCCTGGAAGGTGCCATCCGGGGCGACCGGGTTGACAAACGCGAGCCCATAGAGCTGGGCGGCCTGGTAGTCGTCGGCGCCGAAGGCGGGCGCCATGTGGACGAGACCGGTGCCCTCTTCCGCCGAGACGAAGGTTCCCGCCACCACGACGGCCCGCTGCCCCTCCTGCGGCAGCGGCACGACCTCGAGCGGCCGCACATACTTGCAGCTCACCAGCTCGCGGCCGGGGAAGCCCGCGACGCGGCGGCCGTCTGCGAGCGTCTTGCCGCCGACGTGGACGTCCCCCGCGCGCGAAGCGGCGACGATGTAACGCACACCGTCGAGCTCGTACTCCCCGTATTCCAGGTCCGGATGAACCGCCACGGCGATGTTCGAGAGGAGCGTCCATGGCGTCGTGGTCCAGATCACCAGCTGGCGCCGCGGGTCGTTCGCCAGCGGGAACGTGACGAACACGGAGTTCGTCTGCACCGTGTCGTAGCCGAGGGCCAGCTCATGCGACGACAGCGCGGTGCCGCAGCGCGGGCAATAGGGCAGCACCTTGTGGCCGCGGTCGAGCAGCCCCCTGTCGTACAACCGCTTCAGCAACCACCACACGGTCTCGATGTACTCGTTGGTGTAGGTGACGTAGGGGTGCTCGTAGTCGAGCCAGTAGCCGATGCGGTCGGACAGCGACTCCCAGTCGCCCTTGTAGGTGAAGACGTTCTCCCGACATAGCCGGTTGAACCGCTCGACGCCGAACGCTTCGAGCTCGCGCTTGCCGCTGATCTTCAGCTGCTTCTCGACCTCGATCTCGACCGGCAGCCCGTGCGTGTCCCATCCCGCGATGCGCGTGACTCCCTGCCCCAGCATCGTGTGGTAGCGGCAGACCAGGTCCTTGATGGTGCGCCCGAACACGTGGTGGATGCCGGGCCGGCCGTTGGCGGTCGGGGGCCCCTCGTAGAAGACAAACGGCGGACCGTAGCGCGTCGCCTCGCTCACCCGCTCGAACAGGTGCTCGACCTTCCAGGCCGCCAACAGCTCCCGCTCCAGGGCGTCCACGGTGAGCTTGGAGTCGAACAGCGGGTGGGCCATCAGTGGAGACGCTCCAGCACGCCGCGGACCATGGCAGTCAGGTTCGGCTCGGCGCTGCGCGCGACGGCGATGATCTGCTCCACCGACGCCGGCTCCAGCGCGTCGGGAAAGCACAGGTCGGTGATGATCGACAGACCGAGGACCCGCATCCCCTGGTGCACGGCCACGATCACCTCGGGTACCGTGCTCATCCCCACGACGTCGGCGCCGAGCTGGCGTAGCATCCGGTATTCGGCGCGGGTCTCGAGGTTGGGCCCCAGGACGCCGACGTAGACGCCCTCGCGCAACGGAATCCCCCGCTCCAGCGCCACGGCGCGCGCCAGGGCGCGCAGCTCCGCGTCGTACACCGCCGACATGTCGGGAAAGCGGGGGCCCTCGGTCTCGTCGTTCGGCCCCACCAGCGGGTTATCGCCCAGCAAGTTGATATGGTCGGCGATGAGCATCAGGTCCCCGGGCTGCCACAGCGGATGCATGCCGCCGGAGATGTTCGACACGACGAGGGTGCGGGCGCCCAGCGCGTTCATCACGC
This sequence comes from Gemmatimonadota bacterium, assembly GCA_016177465.1. Taxonomy (GTDB): domain Bacteria; phylum Gemmatimonadota; class Gemmatimonadetes; order Gemmatimonadales; family GWC2-71-9; genus JACOVF01. The sequence continues at coordinate 3,073 of JACOVF010000130.1, read as the reverse complement.
GCACCGGGAACGCCACCTGCTGGAGGGTATGTCCCTCGTACCGGTGGAAGCGGCCCTGCATCGCGACCACGCGCCGGTGGGCGAGGGTCCCGAGCAGCAGGCGCCCCGTGTGGGTCTCCACCGTGGACAGCGGGAAGCCGGGGATTTCCTCATACGGGATCCGCGCCTCGGCCTCCAGCTGCTCGGCGAGCCCGCCCAGCCCGGTGCCGAGGATGACCGCGACCTCGGGGACGAGCGCGCTCTTGGCGCGCACCGCGCGGACCGCCGCCTCGACTTCGGCCTTCACCCCTGCGTGCCGTCCAGCGCGCGCAGCTCGGCGAGCTGGCGCTCCAGGAGGCCTCGGAAGCCCCCAACGTATGCCTGGAACTGGCGCTCGGCCTCCGCCATCCGCGCGCGCACCGCGCCCTCGGCCGAGCGTGCCTCGTCGAGCAGCCGTTTCGCCTCGGCCTCGGCCTCGCGCACGATCACTTGCGCCTCGCGCTCGGCCGCGGCACGCGTCTCCTGGCGCAGCTGCTGCGCCGCCACCAGTGCCTCGTTCATCGCACGCTCGCGCTCGCGGAACACCTGCAGCTGCTCCGTCAGCGCCGCCAGCCGCTCCTCCAGTACCGACTTCTCACGAATCACCCGCTCCAGCTCGTCCGCTACCCGGAGGCGGAAGTCCTCCACTCCCATCGGCTCGTAGCCGCGTAGGGTCTTGCGGAATTCCTGCTTGCGAATGTCGAGCGGCGTGAGATGGAAGGCGTCTTCGCTCATGCGGTCCTCGGCCCGAACAGTACGGTACCCAATCGGATCACCGTTGCCCCCTCCTCGACTGCCGTACCGTAGTCGCCGGACATCCCCATCGAGAGCGTCGGGAGACATAAGCCCTCCTCCTGCAATCCATCGCGCAACTCACGCAGCGCGCGGAAGGTCCGCCGCTGCACAGCCGTATCGTCGGTGAACGGCGCCATCGCCATCAACCCCTCGAGCTGCAGGGCCTCGCACCCCACGATCTGCTTCGCCAGACCGGGCGCGGCTGCAGGATCGCACCCGCTCTTCTGCGCCTCGCCTGCCACGTTGACCTGGAGCAGCACCGGCACCGGCGCGCCCGCTGCCGCGGCGCGCCGGTCCAGCTCGCGCGTCAACTCCAGCGAATCCAGCGAGTGCACCAGCGCGAAACGCCCGGGCACGAACTTCGCCTTGTTGCGCTGCAGGTGGCCGATCAGGTGCCACCGCACTTCACGCCCGGCGAACGCCGGCATCTTCTCCAACGCCTCCTGCAGCCGGCTCTCCCCGATGTCGGGGACGCCGGCGACGACGGCCGCCGACACCGCCTCGGGACCGAAGCCCTTGGTCACGGCGACGATCGTCACCGCATGGGTCCACCCCCCGACGGCCTGGCGCCGGGCGATCTCGGACCGCACGTGCGCCAGCCGCTCGGGCAGGCCCCCAAAATCCATAGCCGAAGAAACTACCCCGGCGCCGGGGCGGAAACAATCCTGGCGTCGCGACTTACGGAACGCGGCGGAACGGCAAGTCCGGCGGGAATACGCGATCGAGCCCCTCGGCCTCCACCCGACGGACAACTTCGGCCAGCTGGGGACTGGGGCTGAGATGGTTGGCCCGGCGCAGGTAGGCGAGCGCACAGGCCTGGTCGCGTCGCGCCACCTGCGCCTGGGCAAGCTCGAGGAACACAGCCGCGAGGGAGGTCGCTACTTGGCGCGCGGCGGGATCGAGGACGAGGGTGTCCGCCTCGAACAGCCCGCGGTAGCGGAACACGTCCTCCGCGAGTGCACGCGTGCGCGCCGTGTCGACCCGTAGCCTTTGGAGCCCCGGTATGAAGCCCGGCACCGTGTCGGGGCGGCCGTCGAACACTTCGTACACGAGCCCGCGCTGCACGAGGAACGGGTCCATCCCCAGCCACGCGCGGCGTCCGGAAGAGAGCGCGTACGTGATCGGGCGCCGGCCGAGCCACCGGTCGAGGATCATGATGATCATCTGGTCGCTCGGGTACAGCACCAGACCGGCGCGGAACGGCATCGCGACGTGACCCGCGCGCAGCAGCACGTCGCGGTCGAGGCGAAACGGCGCAATGCGCGTGACCACGGAGTCGGGGACCGCGAGCAGCGGCTCCGACGGCAGCGCAGCGGGGCCCGAGTAGAAGGGCGGCGCAGCGGCGGGGGCGAACGGCCGCGGCGTGGCCCGTGCCAGATGGCGGAGGTACCAGTCGGTGTTGGCGAGCATCAGGTTCACGACCGTCACGTCCTGCCGCACGCCCTCGACTTCCTGCGCATACCAAACGGGATACGTGTCGTTGTCGCCGAACACGAACAGCACGCCGTAGGGGCCGACCGACTGGAGCAGGTCGTAGCCGAAGTCGCGGGCGAGCCAGGCATCGGGGCCGCGCCGGGTCGCGGCAGACCAGTTCAGCGCGACCGGCAGCAGGGCGACAGCGAACACGGCCGGGGCCACGCGCCGCGCGGCGCCGAGGCGGCGGACGAGCTCCACGAGCCCCAGCCCGGCGAACAGTGCCCATGCTTGGAAGCTCACCAAGAAGAAGTAGTCGCGTTCGCGCACCTCGTGCTGCTCGATGCTCGGGTACTGCCGCCAGAAGAGGGAGAATCCCGGCTTGAAGTTCATGTAGACCACGAGCCCGAGCCCCGTGACGAGCCAGAGGAGCCCGAGCAGGGTGAATCCGCTGCGGTCGCGGCGGCGCAGCGCCGCGCTGCCGAGCCCGCCGAGCGCCGTGAAGAGAACCGTCCCCGCGAGACGCAGCGCGCCAACGCCCTTCGCCCACTGCCAGTCGAAGTACTGGAGGTAGTTGACCAGCTGCTGCCCGAACAGGGTGAGCGAGCGCCCCGGATTCGCCGGCCCCGAGGCGAAGAGCGGGTTATCCCAGGGCGTGCGCGGCGGGTACTGTTCGCGGCGAATCACCGCGACCAGGCTTCGCCAGGTGTCGGGGTCGGCCATGTCGAGCCGAGGCTCAAGCCCTGAGCGGATGTACAGATACGCGTAGGTCGAGATTCCGGCCGCCGCGACGGCCACGGCGGCGAGGGGGAAGGCGACGGAGCCCGCCCGCAGCGCCGCTGCGGCC
>JACOVF010000118.1 GCA_016177465.1 Gemmatimonadota bacterium | reverse complement strand
GGCGTACAAGAGCCACATCCTGACCAAGAAGCATCCCAAGCGGAAGCGGCACCTGCGCAAGGCCGCGCTGGTGTCGCACGCGGATGAACGACGCCTCAAGCGCCTGCTGATGGCGTAAGGAGACCGGCCGATGCCTCGCGTCAAGAGCAACGTCGCGCGCTTGAAGCGCAAGAATAAAGTGATGAAGCTCGCCAAGGGGTACCGCGGCGGGCGCAGCAAGCTGTGGAAGGCGGCCAAGGAGAGCACCGAGCGGGCGGCGAAGTACGCCTATCGTGACCGGCGCCGCAGGAAGGGCGATTTCCGGCGGCTCTGGATCACGCGCATCAACGCCGCCGCGCGGCTGCACGAGCTCTCCTACAGCCGGCTGATGAGCGGCCTCAAGCGAGCCGGCGTGGAGATCAACCGCAAGCTGCTGGCGGACCTCGCCGTGCGCGACCCGGTCGCGTTTGAGCAATTGGCGGAGGTCGCGAAGCAGGCGCTCTGACCATGCGCGACCTCCTCGCGAGCCTCGACGGCCTGCGGGAGCGTCTCCGCGAGATTCCCCAGGCGGATGAGCGCCGGCTCCAGGAGCTGAAGACCGAGATCCTGGGGCGCAAGGCCGGCGTGCTCACCGACATCCTCAAGGCCTTGCCCGGCCTCGCCCCCGAGGCCCGCAAGGCGGCCGGTGGCGCCGCCAACGCGCTGAAGCGCGAGTTCGAGACGGCGATAGACGCCCGCGAGCGGGAGCTGGCGCACGCCGCGCGCCGTATCCCCGGCGTTGATCTCACCATGCCGGGCCGGCCGCAGTGGCGCGGCGGGCTCCATCTCGTGACCCAAGTGGTGGACGAGATCTGTGAGATCTTCCGCGAGCTCGGGTTCACGCGCGTGGTGGGCCCCGAGGCGGAGACCGAGCGGTACAACTTCTTCGCCCTCAACTTCCCGAGAGACCATCCGGCGCTCGACGCCCAGGATTCCTTCTACCTGGGCGACGACGTGCTGCTGCGCACCCACACCTCGCCGGTCCAGATCCGCACGCTCGAGACCTACCGGCCGCCGGTGCGCGTGGTCATCCCGGGGCAGGTCTACCGTCGCGATCCGTTCGACCCGTCCCACTCGCCCGTGTTCGAGCAGCTCGAGGGGCTGGCCGTGGATGAGGGCCTGTCGTTCGTGGACTTCAAGGCGACGCTGTCGGCGTTCGCGCGCAAGTTCTTTTCCGCCGACACCCAGGTGCGCTTCCGGCCGTCCTTCTTCCCGTTCACGGAGCCGTCGGCCGAGATGGACGTGCAGTGCCAGATCTGCATGGGGTCGGGCTGCCCGACGTGCAAGCAGACGGGGTGGATGGAGATCCTGGGCTCGGGGATGGTCCACCCCGCCGTGCTCGAGAACTGCGGCGTGGACAGCGAGCGCTACACCGGCTTCGCCTGGGGAATGGGCCCGCACCGCATCGCCATGAGTCGGCACGGCATCCCGGATATCCGGCTGTTCTTCGAGAGCGACGTGCGCTTCTTGGAGCAGTTCGCGGGGCTGGTCCGATGATCGTTTCGCGCCGCTGGCTTGAGGCGCTCCTTGGCTGCGCCCTCGACGCGCGGGAAACGGCCGAGCGGCTGACGATGCAGTGCGCCGCGGTGGACGCCGTCCTGCCCCTGCACCAGGAACTGGACGGCGTACTCGTCGCGCGCGTGCTCGAAGTGCGCCCGCACCCCAACGCCGACCGGTTGAGTCTCTGCCTCGTGGACGCCGGCGGCGCCGAAGGGCCGATCGAAGTCGTCTGCGGCGCCCCGAACGTCCAAGCGGGGAAGACCTACCCCTACGCGCCCGTGGGCGCGGTGCTCCCCGGGGGGCTGAAGCTCGAGCGCAAGAAGATCCGCGGCGTGGTGTCGAACGGCATGCTCTGCTCCGCCCGCGAGCTGGGTCTCGGGCTGGACCACGAGGGGATTCTTGAGCTCGACACGACCGCCGCCCCCGGCGCGCGTTTCCTCGACGCCGTTCCGGTCGCTGATCACCAGTTCGTGCTCGACGTCAACGCCAACCGGCCGGACCTGCTGTGCCACAAGGGCGTCGCGCGCGAGCTCGCCGCGGCTCTGGGCGCCGCCGTGAAGCTGCCGGCGATCCCCGGCGGCAACCCTGCCGTCGTTCCGTCGTTCCGCCCTGTGGCGGCGGCGCAGGGGGTCGTCGACGGAGTGGAGGTGCGGCTGGAGGATCCGGAGGGGGCGCCCCGCTACATGATCGCGGTGATCCGCGGCATGACGGTGGGGAAGAGCCCCGCATGGCTCGCCAGCCGCCTCACCGCGGTCGGCCAGCGACCCATCAACAACGTGGTCGACGCCACCAACTACATCCTCCACGAGCTGAACCAGCCCTTGCACGCCTTCGACCTGGCGCGGCTGCGCGGGCCCGCGGTGGTGGTGCGGCGCGCCCGGCCAATGGAGCGGGTCGTCACACTCGACGGCGTCGAGCGGACCATGACGCCGGACATGACCGCGATCTGCGACGCGGAACGGCCGACGATCGTTGCCGGGGTGATGGGGAGCGCCGAGTCGGAAGTGAGCGAAGCGACCACCGACCTGGTCCTCGAGTGCGCCTACTTCCAGCCGACTCGCATCCGCCGCACCCGGCGCGCCCTCGAGCTGTCGAGCGACTCGAGTTATCGCTTCGAGCGTGGCATCGACCTGCTCGGCATGCCCGACGCGCTGCGCCGGGCGATCGAGCTGATCGTCGCCGTCGCTGGCGGCGCAGTGCGCGAGCCGCCGCTCGACCTCTGGCCTCAGCCGGAGCAGCCGCGCACCGTCTTCCTTCGTCCGGAGCGCGTCGCGCACCTGCTCGGTGTCTCCGTGGCCCGCGGCGAGATCGAGCGGCTGCTGTCCTCGGTGGGGTTCGTCGTGGCGCCGAAGGACGAGCGCCTGGCGGTGCAGGTGCCGGGCTGGCGGCCCGACGTCACCCGTGAGGTGGACCTCATCGAGGAAGTGGCGCGGCTCCGCGGGTACGACACCTTCCCGGACGAGTGGCGGCCGTTTCGGCCCAGCGCGGTGCCGGACGCGCCGGTCGAGCACCTGTTGGCGCGAATCCGCGAGCAGCTTGCCCGGGCCGGCTTCTACGAAGCGCGCACCATCCCCCTCGGACCCGCCGATGGCCCGGAGTCGGTCGAGGTCTTGAACCCACTGTCCGCCGAGGAGCGATACCTCAGGACGCGCCTGCTCCCGGGGCTCGTGCGCCGAGTGGAACACAACTGGTCGAACCGGAACCGCGACGTGAGGCTGTTCGAGGTCGGGACGGTCTTCCGGCGGGGGAAGGGGCAAGGGGCAATGGGTACGGGTGCTCCAGAAGAGCAGGTGTCGCTTGCCGGAGTGCTCACCGGGGCCCGGCGGCCCCCCCATTGGACCGAAGCTGCGAAAGTACCTGATATGGACATATGGGACCTCAAGCAGCACTTTGAGTTAGCGGTCGGGCTGGCGTGCCAGGGGGCGGCCATGCAAGTTGCTGCCGATGGGGTCGGCTGGGAGGCGGTGGGGGCCGGCGGGGAGATTGTCGGGCGGGCCAGCGCGCTCGAGTCGGACGCCCCGGTGTGGGCGGCGCCGCTGTTCGGGTTCGAGGTGCGGGTTGGGCTGGGCGCGCCCGCGTTGCAGCAGTATCGACCGCTACCAGCGACGCCGCCGGTCGAGCGCGATGTCGCCCTGGTGCTGCCTGCGGGGGTGACGGCCGCGGCCGTGAGCGAGCGGTTCCGCCGCGCGGCGGGGCCGCTGCTCGAGCGGCTCGAGGTGTTCGACGAGTATCGGGGTGACAACATCCCCGCAGGGACGCGGAGCGTGGCGTGGCACTGCTCGTTCCGTGATCCGGCTCGAACGCTGGAGCAGGCCGAAGTGGACCGGCTCGTGGCGGCCGCGCTGCGGGTTCTGGAGGACGAGCTTGACGTTCGACGGAGAGAGAGCTGAGGCGCAAGCGCTGGACCAGCTGGAGGCGATTCTCCGCGATGTCGCGGAGGAATTGGCGGCCTGGCGCGCGCGCGCCCTCAAGGCCGAGACGGAGCTGAAGGCGGCCGGAGCCCGCAGCGGGGGGACGGGCGGGGGGCGGCAGGAGGCCGAGGCGGAAAACAAGGTGCTGCGGCAGCGGGTCGAAGCCGCGCGCGTGCGGGTGCACGATCTCCTCAGTCGCCTGACCTTCCTCGAAGAGCAGGCCCGCCAATCAGGCAATGGAGGCGGCGCACGGTGAGCACCAAGAAACACGCCGTGAAGGTGATGATCGGCGGGGAAGAGTATACGGTGCGCTCCGACCTGCCGCCCGAGTACACGCGGGAAGTGGCGGCCTACCTGGACCAGGCGCTGAAGAAGGTGCTCAGCCAGGGATCGATCGTGGAGACGCACAAGGCGGCCATCCTCGCCGCCCTGGACATCACGAACGAGCTGTTCCAGGCCCGGAAGGGTGAGCGCGAGGTCGCCGCCCGGCTCACCGCCCTGGCGGACGACTTCGCCAAGATGCTGCCGCCGGGGAAAAGAACAGCCGTCAGCGGTCAGCCATCAGCCATCAGTTAACGGCTTGGCAGGACAACGATCGCTTCGCGTGCGCGCGGAGCGTTGCAGAGGATAGATCCGATGACCGAATGGGTAGTGCTCATGGCGGCCGTTCTCGGCGGCGGGATCGTCGCGGGAACGGCTTTCTATATCCTGGGCCGGCACGTGGAGCGCCGGGTGGCGGATGCCGCGGCCCAGGCTGCGGTGAAGCAGAGCCAAATCATCCTCGAGGAAACCAAGCAGCGACTCACCCTCGAGGCGCGGGAAGAGCTGGTGAGGGCGCGGGAAACGCTGGAGCAGGAGCTGACCCGGCGCCGCAGCGACGTGGAGAAGCGCGAGGCCGCGGTGGAGCGGAAGCTCGGCGCCCTGGAGGACCGGGAGCGGGAGCTGCAGCGACGCGACCAGTCCCTCGGGGACCGCGACCGCGTGTTGGCCGGCCGCGAGCAGGAGGCGCGCACGAAGCTCGAGCAGCTGGCGGGGCTCACGACGCAGGAGGCGAAGCAGGAGCTGCTGCGGCGGCTCGAGGACGAAGCCCGCAGCGAGGCGGCCGCGCTGGCGCGCGACCTCAAGGAGCAGGCCCGGAGGGACGCGGACCGGGAGGCGAAGAAGATCGTCGCCTTGGCGATCCAACGGATCGCCGCTGAGCAGACCGCCGAATCAACCGTTTCGGCCGTGACCCTGCCGAATGACGAAATGAAGGGGCGGATCATCGGCCGCGAGGGCCGGAACATCCGCGCCTTCGAGGCGGCCACGGGGGTGGACGTGATCATCGACGACACACCGGACACGGTGGTCGTGTCCTGCTTCGACCCGGTGCGCCGCGAGGTGGGGCGACTCGCGCTCGAGCGGCTCATCGCCGACGGGCGCATCCATCCCGGTCGCATCGAGGAGATCGTCCGGAAGGCGCTGGAAGAAGTGGAAGCGGGGATCGTCGAAGCGGGAGAGCAGGCGGCCTACGAGACCGGGATCCACGGTCTGCACCCCGAGATGATCAAGCTCGTCGGCCGGATGAAGTACCGGACCTCCTACGGGCAGAACATCCTGCAGCACTCGAAGGAAGTCGCCTGGCTGGCGGGCATCATGGCGGCGGAGCTCAAGCTCGACGTGCATCTCGCCAAGCGCGGCGGCCTGCTGCATGACATCGGGAAGGTACTCACCCACGAGCACGACGGCACGCACGTGCAGCTCGGGGTCGAGGTGGCGACGAAATACGGGGAGCACCCGACCGTGATCAACTGCATCGCTGCGCATCACGACGACGTGCCGCACGCCTCGCCGGTGAGCGTGATCGTGCAGGCGGCCGACGCAGTGTCCGGGTCGCGGCCCGGGGCCCGGCGCGAAGCGTTCGAGACGTACGTGAAGCGGCTGACGCAGCTCGAGCAGATCGCCGCGGAGTTCACGGGAGTGGAGAAGGTGTTCGCCATTCAGGCCGGGAGGGAAGTGCGCGT
>JACOVF010000017.1 GCA_016177465.1 Gemmatimonadota bacterium | reverse complement strand
GAGGTCGCTCAGGGTCCGAAGGGCTTGCAGGCGCAGAACGTCCGCAAGATCTCCTGAACGACTGCGGATCGCAGCCGGAAAAGGACGGCTCGGGAAACACCTCCCGGGCCGTTTTTTTCCTATATTGGCGCGCATGACCGCCCCCCGACTTGGGCTGATCGCCCTGCTCGTTCCCGCGGCCCTGGCCGCCCAGGCCGCCCCGACCTATCGCGGCTTCACGCCGGGGGCTCCCTACCGGGAGTTCGCCGAGCGGGCCCGGGCGCTGGTCCGGCGCGACCCGCTGGTCTGCAACACCTCCGCGAAGACGGCGCAGTTGATGGAATGCGGCGGATTGATCCGCGACCCGTCCGACAGCGCCGGATTTTACCTGAGCGCCTATGTGCTCGAGGGGAAGGTGGCGATGGTGTCGCTCGGCGATTCGGGAGGGCCGCAGCTCGTCGAGCGTCTCAAGCTCGACCTGACGCGACGCTTCGGCCCGCCGCACGTGACCGGGATCGGCACCTGGGAGTGGAAGTACGGTCGCCGGGAGGTGCGGTTCAACTGGCGGGGGCGGGACGGGATCCGCTGGGTCTACATCACGCTCGCGGACTTGGATGTCCTGGACCGGATCAGCCGCTACGTGAGGCGGCCGTAACGCCTGCCGTCAGCCTTCCGCCGTCAGCTCCCTCGAGCGCCGCGAGGTGAGGGGACTGAGCAGCCGGTCGGCGAGCTGCAGAATGCCTTGCGCGCCGGATAGCTGCGCCATCCAGCGCTGGGGCAGGGCGATTTCGCCGTATCGCGCGCCGAGCAGCGCGCCGGCCACGGCCGCGTTGGTGTCGGTGTCGCCGCCCGCTTGAACCAGGTAGACCAGCGTGTCCTCGAGCGTCCGATCGTGAGCTGCGAACCAGAAGGCGATCTCGACGCAGTGGACGACGTACCCGCGCTCCCCTGCCACCGTGATCGGCAAGTCGGCCTGCTCCTCGCGGAGCACCCGGTGGATGGCGTCGAGCAGCACGCGGGGCGCCTTGTCTCCCAACCGGTGCAGGACCTCGTCAACGAAGTAAATGTTCCCGTACAGCAACTCGCGGATGGCGAGGTTGACCGCGGCGGCCCCCCAGAGGCAGCGCTCGTCGGCGTGAGTGATGGCGGCCTGCTGGGTGGAGACGCGGATCAGCTTGTCGACGTTGTCGTGGAACCGGATCGCGACGGGGGCGCAGCGCATCACGGCGCCGTTGCCGGCGGACCACTTGGGATCGAGCTCGCGCGCCCGCCGGCCAGCCTCGAACGGCTCGACGCCGCGATCGATCAGGCGGAGCGCGTTGCGCGTGGTGACGCCGAGGCCCCGCCCGTCCAGCTTCATCCACCGGACCCAGCGCCGCGCGACGTCCGCCGCGTCGAAGTCCGGCCGCTCGGCGAGGGACTCGGCGAGCAGCAACGTCATGGCCGCGTCGTCGTCGTAGGGGGAGCCCTTGGGCGGCAGCGGCAGATCCCAGACGCCGTGCGGAAACGCCTCCCGGATCGCCTCGGCGGTGCCCAGCTGCTCGGTTGGGACGCCGAGCTGGTTTCCCGCCACCAGACCGAGCAGCGTCCCCCGGGCGCGTGTGGCGAGCTTCGGGTCGAGCGAGAAGGCATTCGCCATGTTCGTCTCAAACTAACACCGCCCCGTCACCGGGGCGCCACGAGTTAAGTTCCCGCATGCTCCTCCTGCGTCTGCTGCTGGGCCTGGTCCTCGGGTACCTGGTGCTGGTCTTCCTGGCGTGGCTGTTCCAGGAGCGGATCGCCTTTCCGTCGCCCCGGACACCCCTGCCGGACCCGAAGAAAGTCGGGATCCCCGAGGGGGAGCGCATCGAGCTGATCATGAAGGACGGGACGAAGCTGGTGGGCTGGTACCTGCCGGCCCGGGACGCTCCCGCGCCGGCCCTGCTCTGGTTCTACGGCAACGGCGAGACCATCGGTTCGATCTGGCCGATACTGCGGGATTTCCGACCAACTGGCGCCGCGCTGCTGGCGGTGGACTACCCTGGCTACGGGGCGAGTGAGGGCCGGGCGACGGAGGCGGGGCTTTACGAGGCCGCCGACCTCGCGTACGCGGCGGTGGCCGCGCGCCCGGGCGTGGACCGGATCTTCGTCTACGGCCGGTCCCTGGGCAGTGCCGTCGCCACCCACACCGCGGCGCGGCACCCGGTGGCCGGCCTGATCCTCGAGTCTCCCTTCACTACCGCGGCGGAGATGTCGCGCCGGCATTACGGGATCCTTCCCCGCTTCATCCTGCGGCTCGACCTCGACAATCTCCGGCGGATGGGCGAGATCCGCTGTCCCGTGCTCGTGTTCCACGGCACCGCCGACCGGCTCGTGCCCACGATGATGGGCCAGCAGCTCGCCGCGGCGGCTCCGGGACCCGTCGAACTGGTGCTGATCGAGGGATCGGGGCACAACGAAACGTACGATGTCGGCGGGAAGGCCTATCGGGACAAGCTGTGGGGTTTCGTGCGAACGACGGGAGTGGTGAGTGGTAAGTAGTGAGTGGGCCTACTCGCCACTCACCACTCACGGTTCAGATCACCGTCACGGGGACCAGGCGGTCCCGTTCCGCCTCGAACCGCCGTTCCGCATCGTCGAGGATGCGCCGCACGGCCGGCTCGTCGGGGTCGGGGTACTTGGAGCTCGGCGCGACGCGGCCGGTCAGTTTGCGCACGGCCACCAGCGCCCGGGTCACCTCGCAACGGTCGAGGTCGGGATCGGTGTGCCCCGTCACGAGCAACTCTTCGAACAGCGGCAGGGTGCGGGGGTCGCCCAGGACGTAGAGCGACTCCAGGATCTTCGGCGCGAGGAAGCGCCGCAGCAGCTGATCGCCCCGGATCCGCTCGAACAGATCGATCAGGGTGGCGGCGTGTCCCGGATAGAACCGGACGGCCTCGACGGCGGCCGCCACGAACGCGTGATGGGCGCCCGGGGTGACGAGGTATTTCTCGAACAGCGGCCACGCCCCCTCGGGGTGGCGCTCGGCGAGGGCGAGAAAGGCGAAGTAGCGGCGCGCCAGCGGCGCCCGCGTGTCGGCGATGACGGTGCGCAGGCCCGCCACGCCCCAGCGTGCGCCCACCAGCGCGGCCGCCGCGGCGTGCTGCCAGCGCTCCAACTCGGGCACCCGAAACGTGACCAAGTGGAGGTTGAGGATCGCGCGGCAGCGCTCGAGCACGGCCAGCAGCCGACGGTCGACCTGAGCCAGCGCCGGCTCGAGAGGCTCGGTGTTGGCGCGCCGGGCGAGGGCCAGCGCTTCCCACCCCGTCTGAGAAAGCTCCCCGACGTCCCAGATCTCCTCGAACTCGGCGGCGTCGCGCGCGGTGAGCAACCGCTCCAGCACGGCGTCGAAGGCGCAGAGATGCCGCAGGGCCCCCATGGGTTCAAAGTATCACCCAGTTGGCAACTCCGCCGGAAGGTGACATTTTCGGGTATCGTCCCCATCCGAAAGTCCGTGCGAACGGTCGTACTCGCCGCCGCGGCGGCGTGGCTCGCGGCATGCGCCCGCGACCGCGGCCCGATCGTCATCGGCGCGGCGGGGCCGTTATCCCAGCCGCTGGGCGTGTCGCTGCAGCGGGGGATGCGGCTCGCCGTCGAGCAGATCAACGCCCGCGGCGGGGTTGCGGGCGGCCGGCTCCTCGAGCTGCGGTTCGTGGACGACAGCGGTAGTCCCGACGTGGCGGTGCGGGTGGCGCAGGCTCTGTACGAGGACCGCCGCGTGGTCGCGGTGGTCGGGCACGTCACGTCGGGCCCGACGATCGCCGCGGCGCGCGTGTATGGGGCGGGTTCCAATCCGATCCCCGTGATCTCCCCCTCGGCCTCGAGCCCCGAGCTCAGTGGGATCAGCCCCTGGTTCTTCCGCGTCTGCCCCACCGACGTGAGCCACGGCCCCGCCTTGGCGCGGTTCGCGCGCCGGCGGTTGGCCGCCCAGCGCGCCGCGGTGATCTATATCAACGACGACTACGGCCGCGGTGTCCGCCAGCTGTTCGTGTCCGAGTTCAGGCGCCTCGGCGGCCAAGTGCTGGAGGAAGACCCGTACGTTCCGGCGACCGCAACGCTCGAGCCGTATCTCTCACGGCTGCGGACGGCGGGGGGCGTGGACGTGTTGGTCCTCGCCGCCGAACCCGCGGGGGCGGAGCTGGTGCTGCGGGAGATGCAGCGCCTCGGCGTGCGCTGGCCGGTGATCGGCGGCGACGGCATGACGGGGATCGAGGAGACCGGGGCGCTGGCGGAAGGGCTGCGAGTCTCCACAT
>JACOVF010000117.1 GCA_016177465.1 Gemmatimonadota bacterium | reverse complement strand
GGGGGGCGGGGGGGGCGCGCTCGGTGACGGTGGTGGCGCCGGCTGGGATCGCGGCGGACGCCTGGTCCACGGCGTTCTTCGTGCTGGGGTGTGACCGGGCGCTGGCGCTGGCGGCGGGCCTGCGGGGGCTCGACGTCGTGTGCGTGGACTCGGGAGTGCGGTGGAGCGCGGGGCTGGACGGGCGGGTGGCGCTGGCTACGGCTTCGTCGTATCGGGCGGACTCTGCTGCGCGCGGGACAGGACGCGCGCCCGTTCGCGCTCGAGCGCCCGGATCGCCCGGCTCCAGGCATCGCTCGTCAGACCCTGATAGCTCACGGTGAGCTGCTCCCGGAACCCGATCCCCGGTTCGAAGAGATAGATCGCGACCGCCTGCTGGCGGGCGTCGAGTTGGTAGGAGCTCCAGGTGGGCGTGATCGGGACGATGCCGACCGGCCGGAACAGCCGCCCGCGGCTTGTGATGTTGACGTCCTCGGGGGTGAAGCGGGCCTGCGGCACGATGCCCAAGAAGCTCACCATGACCAGGGTGGGCTGGTCGACGCCGGCGCGGACCGCCGCGTCGTCGATGCCCGCACCGCGGCTCTGGAGGAGCGAGGTGAGCGACTGGTAGGTGTCCGGGGCGAGGAGCCGGATCACCTGCTGGTCGAGTGGCAGGACCTGGAGCTCGACCTGGCCGGTCGTGAGTCGCACGACGATGTCGTCGCGCCGCAGCGTGCCGTAGCCGGTGGGGACGGAGTCTTGGGCGGATAGGTGGATCGGCGGATAGGATAGGAGCCCGAGGAGAACGGCTCTTCCAACCGCCCATCCGTCAATCCGCTTATCCGGCCTCATCTCGCCACCTCTTTCACCAGCGCCTCGATCGCCGCTTGCAGCTCCGGAATCCCCTCGCCCGTGCGCGCGCTCGTCACGACGACCTGGTCCTCATCGAGGGCGAGTGTCGCGCGGAGCTCCCGTGCCCGCCGCAGTCGCTGCCCTCGCGGAAGTTTGTCGCTCTTGGTGAGCGCCGCAAGGACACCGGTGCCGCTCTCGGCCAGGACGTCCTGCATCGCGCGATCATCGGCCGAGGCCTCGTGGCGGATGTCGAGCAGCCAGACGACGCCGGCGAGCCGCTCGCGCTCCAGCGCGTGGGCCACGACCCGCCGGAAGGCGGCCCGTTCCGTCTTGCCGGCCCGCGCGTATCCGTAGCCTGGAAGGTCGAGAAAGTATAGGGTGTGGTGAATGGGACGTCGTGAGTGGGCGGGATGCTGCTTCCTCACCCCACTCCCCACTCCCCAATCCTCACTCACGTCATAGACGTTCATCATCCGTGTTTTCCCCGGCGTGCCGGACACCTTGGCGATCCGGCGCCCCAGGAGGGCGTTCAGCAGGCTCGACTTGCCGACGTTGGAGCGGCCGACGAAGGCGATTTCGGGGAGGGGAGGATCGAGAACGGCGTCGGCCCGAGGGAACGAGCCGAGGAAGCGGGGGCGGGACTCCGTCAGGCTTCTTTCTTCTGGCGCGGGCGCTCGGTGACGAGCAGCGGGGCGCGGCCGGCGGTGACGCACTCGGCGGTGATCGCGACCTCGCGCACGTCGTCGCGGCTCGGCAGGTCGAACATAATCTCGGTCATCATCTCTTCGAGGATGGCGCGCAGGCCGCGGGCGCCCGTGCCCCGCTTGATGCCCTTCTGGGCGATCGCCTTGAGCGCGTCCTTCTCGATCGTGAGCCGCACGTCCTCGAGCTCGAACAGCTTCTGGTACTGCTTGACGAGCGCGTTCTTGGGCTCGACCAGGATGCGGATCAGGGCGTCCTCGTCGAGGGCGTCGAGCGGCACGGTGACCGGCAGCCGACCCACGAGCTCGGGGATGAGCCCGTAGCGGAGCAGGTCGTCGGGCTCCACGTCGAGGTACGGATTCTTTTTCACCTTCTCGACCACGCCCTGCTCGACCTCTTCCTTGGTGAAGCCGATGCGCCGCCGCCCGGTGCGGGATTCGATGATCTTCTCCAGACCGTCGAACGCCCCGCCGCACACGAACAGGATGTCCTTGGTGTTGACCTGGATGTATTCCTGCTGGGGGTGCTTGCGGCCGCCCTGGGGCGGCACGCTGGCGACCGTTCCCTCGAGGATCTTGAGGAGCGCTTGCTGCACCCCTTCGCCCGAGACGTCGCGGGTGATGCTCGGGTTCTCCGACTTGCGGGCGATCTTGTCGATCTCGTCGATGTAGACGATGCCCCGCTCGCACTCCGAGACGTTGAAGTCCCCGGCCTGGAGCAGCCGCACCAGGATGTTCTCCACGTCCTCGCC
>JACOVF010000123.1 GCA_016177465.1 Gemmatimonadota bacterium | reverse complement strand
GTCGCCTCCGGCGTCACGTCGCGGGCGGTCAGCCCCGTCCCGCCGGTCGTGAGGATCACGTCGACCTCCCCCGAGTCCGCCCAGCGGCACAACTTGGCGGCAATCCGGTCGGTCTCGTCGGGGACCACGCTGCGCACCACGACCTCGTACTCGCGCCCTGCCGCCCACTCGAGGATGGCGTCGCCCGAGGTGTCCGCCCGCTGCCCCACCGCGCCGAGGTCAGAGATCGTCAGAATGCCGATGCGCATCTAGCCGTCTAACCGTCTAACCGTCTGCCTATTGTCTCTTCGTCCTATTCGCCACGAACGGCATCTTCACCACTTCGGCGGCCACCCGGCGCCCGCGCACGTCGATCTCGAACCGGGTGCCGGGCTTCGCCTGGTCCCTGGGCAGATAGGTGGTACCGATCGCCGCGCCCACCGTCGGCGTCACCGTGCCCGAGCGCACGACGTCCACCTGCCGGCCGTCGAGGACCACTGCCATATCGTGGCGGGCGACAACCTTTTCCTCCAGCACCTTGAAGCCCACCAGGCGCCGCCTGATTCCCTCGAGCTTCTGCCGCTTCAGCGCCTCGAGTCCCGTGAACGGCGACCCCTTCTCGAGCTTCACGATGAAGTTGAGCCCGGCCTCGAACGGAGTGGTCGTGTCGTCGATGTCATTGCCGTAGAGCGGCAGCCCCGCCTCGAGTCGCAGCGTGTCGCGCGCGCCCAGCCCGCACGGCGCAGCGCCGTGCTGGCCGACGAGCAGGCCCCACAACTGCTCGGCGTCGTCGGCGCGGCTATACAGCTCGAAGCCGTCCTCGCCGGTGTACCCGGTGCGCGAGATGAAACACTGTACCCCCGCCACCTGTCCCTCGGCGAACTCGTAGTAGGGTATCATCTTCACGCCGATCTTGGTGAGCGGCGCGATGGTCTCCTCGGCTCTCGGTCCCTGCAGGGCGAGCAAGGCGACCTCGTCGGAGATGTTCCGCAAGCGGACGTTCGCCCCGCCCTTCTGATCGACGATGTGGTCCCAGTCCTTCTGGATGTTGGAGGCGTTGACGACGAGCATCAGCTTATCCTGGAAGCGGTAGACCAGGCAGTCGTCGACGAAGGTGCCGTGCTTGGTGAGAATTCCCGAGTACTGGGCCTGACCGGGCTTCAGCGCCCCCACGTCGTTGCAGGTGACGCGCTGCACGAAGGCGTTGCGGTCGGGTCCGGTGACCTCGAACTCGCCCATGTGCGACACGTCGAAGACGCCGACTCCCTCGCGCACCGCCTTGTGCTCCGCGCTGATCCCGGCCGGATAGGTCACCGGCATCTCGAACCCCGCGAAGGGCACCATCTTGGCGCCGAGTGCGACGTGGATCGCATGCAGCGGCGTGCGCTTGAGGCTTGCGTCTGCCATTCCGGTCTCCGGTGAGCCCCGGGCTTACGCCCGGGGTCACTGTCCCATTAAGGTTGCGAGCAGCGCCTTCTGGACGTGCAGCCGGTTTTCCGCCTCGTCCCATACCCGCGACTGCGCGCCGTCGATCACGT
Organism: Gemmatimonadota bacterium; assembly: GCA_016177465.1. Lineage (GTDB taxonomy): Bacteria > Gemmatimonadota > Gemmatimonadetes > Gemmatimonadales > GWC2-71-9 > JACOVF01. Next base: position 6,752 of record JACOVF010000123.1, on the reverse strand, counting down.
CGGCCGTCACTTCCTCCCCGCGATGCGCCGGTAGGCAATGCAGGAAAATCGCCTTCGGGTCGGCGAGCTTCATCAAGTCGGCGTCCACCGTGTACCCCTTGAAGGCGTTGCGGCGCGCCTCGGCCTCCCCCTCCTGTCCCATCGACGCCCACACGTCGGTGTTGACGACGTGCGCGCCCTCCGCCGCTTCTTCCGGCACCTCGGTGACCATCACCGTCGCCGCCTGCTGGGCCCGTTCGAACCGCGCGCGGTCGGGCTCGAACCCCTCCGGGCAGGCGAGCCGCAGCTCGAAGCCGAGCACGGCCGCCGCCTCGAGCCAGCTGTTGGCCATGTTGTTGCCGTCGCCGACCCAGGCGATACGCTTTCCCTCCCAGCCGCCCAGCGCTTCCCGGACCGTGAAGAGGTCGGCGAGCACCTGGCAGGGATGAGTCAGGTCGGTGAGGCCGTTGATGACCGGGATGGTGGCGCAGCGGGCGAGCTCTTCGACCTCCTGGTGGTCGAACGTGCGGATCATGATGCCGTCCACGTAGCGCGACAGCACGTGCGCCGTGTCGGGGATCGGCTCGCCGCGGCCGATCTGGATGTCGCGCGAGGAGAGGAACAGCGCCTGGCCGCCGAGCTGATAGGTCCCGACCTCGAAGGAGACGCGGGTGCGGGTGCTGGACTTGGCGAAGATCATCGCCAGGGTCTTCCCGGCGAGGGGGGTCTCCTGGTAGGACCCTTTTTTCATTCGCTCAGCGAGGTCGAACAGGCGCGAGATTTCTTGCCGGCTGAGGTCGGTGATGGTCAGAAAGTCCCGTTTGGCCATGGGTTCCTTGGGGTCGGTCAAAATGACAGTATGTGCGACAGGGAGGATTCTACCAGCGGAACGGGCAGGTGACAAGGTTCCCCAGTAGCCGATGCGAGCCAGCGGGCGGGAAGTGGGAGGTCAGGCTTCGGAGGATTACTCCGGCCGCCGGATCCGCACCAGCAGCGGGTCGCCATGCCCCGCCAGCAGCGCGACCTGGACCAGGTGCTGGCCCGGCGGGAGGATGAACTCCAGGCGGTCCCGATCGCCCACCACTGCTCCGTGGAGCACCGCATCCGAGTCGGGCGTCGCGGTGAACGCGTCCCAGTTGTGCGGCGGGCGGGTTGGTCGGCTCGCGCTTGCGCGTGACCGTGCGCAAGACGGTGGAGCCGGTCGTCGTCCAGTAGCGCTCCCCAACGGGGCGGCGCGGGCCGCGCGCAGGACGCGGCTCGCGCCGTCTTTTGGTCGAATGCTTTCGAGGCCTACAGGATGTATTTCCGCAAATCCTCGTCGTCCACGATCTTCGCCAGCCGATCCCGCACCGCATTGGCGTCGAACACGATCCGCTTGGTGGGATAGTCGGGGAGCTCGAACAGCGCTTCATCGAGCAGGGTGGTCATCACGGTGTGCAGCCGGCGGGCGCCGATGTTCTCCATCCGCTCGTTCACCTTCGCCGCGACCCGCGCGACCTCCGCCACCCCGTCAGGCGTGAACTCGAGCGTCGCGCCCTCGACCGCGCACAGCGCGCTGTACTGCTTGATCAGCGAGTTCTCGGGTTCGGTGAGAATCCGCACGAAATCGTCCTCGGTGAGCGGCGACAGCTCGACCCGGATCGGGAATCGGCCCTGCAGCTCGGGGATCAGGTCCGAGGGCTTGGAGACGTGGAACGCCCCCGCCGCGACGAACAGGATGTGGTCGGTGCGGACGTAGCCGTAGCGGGTCTGCACGGTGGACCCCTCGACAATCGGCAGCAGGTCGCGCTGCACCCCCTCGCGCGACACGTCGGGGCCCGCCTGCGTCCCGCGCTCCCCGGCGATCTTGTCCAGCTCGTCGATGAAGATGATGCCGTGGTTCTCGACCCGGTCGAGGGCCTCGTTCACCACGTCGTCCATGTCTACGAGCTTCTTCAGCTCCTCGTCGACGAGAATCCGCCGCGCTTCGTGCACGTGCACGGTGCGGCGCTTCTTCTTTTTCGGCAGGATCTCCTGCAACATCTCGGTGAAGTTGACGTCGGGGCCCTCCATTCCCTGCGGCGGCTGCATCATCTCGAGCATGGGGAAGCTCTGCTGCTGCACCTCGATCTCGACGTCGCGCTCCTCGAGCGTCCCTTCCTTGAGCTGCTGGCGCAGCTTCTCGCGGGTACGGCGGCGCCGCTCGGCGGCTTCGGCGTCCGCCTCGGCCACTTTGGGCGTCACGTCCCCCTTCGAGGACACGACGAACAAGGGACGACTTGCTCCCGGCTCCGTGCCCCCCGCCCCGCCGGGGATGTGGGGCTGTGGGAGCGTGGGAGTGGACGGGACCGGCGGCAGCAGCAGATCGAGCAACCGCTCCTCGGCCCGAGTTTCGGCGGTGGGGTACACGTCGTCCTCGCGCTCCCCCCGCACCATGTTGATCGAGACGTCCACCAGCTCGCGCACCATCGACTCCACGTCGCGCCCCACGTAGCCGACTTCGGTGAACTTCGACGCCTCCACTTTCAGGAACGGCGCCCCCGCGAGGCGGGCGAGCCGCCGCGCGATCTCCGTCTTCCCCACCCCGGTGGGACCGATCATGATGATGTTGTTGGGGAGGATCTCGTCCCGGATGTCGTCTGGGGCCTGTGAGCGCCGCCAGCGGTTGCGCACGGCGATCGCCACCGCCTTCTTGGCGACCTCCTGGCCCACGATGTAGCGGTCCAGCTCCGCCACGATCTTCCGGGGGGGCAGCTCCTCGAGCCAGGGAAGGGCCGGCTCTTCGGCCGGCCGGGGCTGCGGCGCTTCGGGTTCCTGGGGCGTGGGGTCGGCCATCACAGCTCGAGCACCGTCAGGTTGGTGTTGGTGTAGACGCAGATCGCCGCGGCGATGTGCAGCGAGCGCTCGACGATCTCCTTCGCCGGGAGATTCGACGAGCCGACGAGCGCGCGCGCGGCGGCGAGGGCGTAGCTCCCCCCGGAGCCGATCGCCAAGATCCCGTCATCCGGCTCGATCAGCTCCCCCGAGCCGCTGATCACGAAGCCGTGCTCCCGGTCCGCCACGACGAGCAGGGCCTCGAGTCGCCGCAACACCCGGTCGGAGCGCCAGTCCTTGGCCAGCTCGACGGAGGCCCGCGGCAGGTTGCCGGGGTAGCGCTCGAGCTTCTCCTCGAACTTCTCGAACAGCGTGAACGCGTCGGCCGCCGCCCCGGCGAAGCCCGCGAGGATCTTGCCGCCCTTCAGGGTGCGCACCTTGGTCGCATTCGCCTTCATCACCGTGTCGCCCACCGTGACTTGGCCGTCGCCGCCGATGGCGACGCGCCCATCCCGGCGGACGCAGAGGATCGTCGTGCTGCGGATGCGTCTCTTAGCCACTTAGCCTCTTAGCCCCTTAGCCTCTGGTCGTCAGGCCCTCGGATGCGCCTGGTGATAAACCTTCTTGAGGCGCTCCACCGAGGTATGAGTATACACCTGTGTCGTGCTGAGGGAGGCGTGGCCCAGCAGCTCCTGCACGGCGCGCAGGTCCGCCCCCGCGTCGAGCAGGTGCGTGGCGAACGAGTGGCGCAGCGAATGGACGTGCAGGTCCCGGCCCCGGCCCCCCGGCAGGGTGCTCAGCAGGCGCTTCATGGCAAGCTGCACGCCCCGCGGCGTGATGCGCCGCCCCCGGGCGTTCAGGAACACGGCACGCCGCTCCCCCCTCCCCGCCCCCTCCCCCGCCCCCCCGCCGAGTGCCGCGTGCAGCGCGTCGCGGTGGTGGAAGTAGGCACGCAGCGCCAGCCCGGCGTGGCTCCCCACCGGCACGAGGCGCTCCTTGCGGCCCTTCCCCCGCACCTTCACCTGGTCGGACACGAGGTCCAGGTCCGGCTCGTTGAGCCCCGCCAGCTCGGCGAGGCGCATCCCGGTCGAGTAGAACAGCTCCAGCATCGCCAGGTCACGCGCCTCCCGGAACCCACCCGCCTCGGCGCGCTGCTCCGCCTCGGCGAACAGCAGCTCGATCTCGCTGCGGTCGAGGTACGTCGGCAGGGTGCGCTCGACCTTGGGGGTGCGCGCGGCCTTGGCCGGGTTGACCTCCACGCCGCCGGTGACGTTCAGGAACCGGTAGAAGGTGCGCAGCGCCGACAGCGCGCGGGCCATCGAGCGCTTGGCGAGCCCGCGCTGCTGCAGCGCCCCGAGGAAGCCGCGGATCGCCAGACGGTCGACGCCGGCCCAGGTCCACGGGCCCCCATAGAAGCTCGCGCAGAACGCGGCGAAGGAGGCGACGTCGCGCGCATACGCCTTGACGGTATGCGGCGAGTCGTTGCGTTCCTTGGAGAGGAAGGCGACGAATGCTTGGATCTCGCTCACGCGGGCACCTCCACCCCAAGTCCCTGAGCGAAGACATCCATGGTCTGGAGTGCCCGCTCGACCAGCCGCTCTTTCCGCTTGGCCTTGTCCTGCACCGGCGGATCCAGCGGCTCGAGCAGCCCGAAGTTCGCATTCATCGGCTGGAAGTGGTCCGGGTCGGCTTCCTGCAGGTACCGGTACAGCGCGCCGAACATCGTGGCGGGCGGCGGGACGAGCGGCTCGTCGCCGGCGAGCATCCGCGCCAGGTTGATCCCTGCCAGCATCCCCGTCGCCGCCGATTCGGTGTACCCTTCGACGCCGGTGAGCTGCCCCGCGAACAGGACCTGGGGATCGTCCCGGGTGGAGAGGTGCGGGGTGAGGGCCCGCGGCGAATTGATGTAGGAGTTGCGGTGGATGCTGCCGTAGCGCAGGAACTCGGCGGCCTCGAGCCCCGGGATGGTGCGGAGCACCTTCTGCTGGTCGGGGATTCGCAACCGGGTCTGGAACCCCACCAGGTTCCACATCTGGCCCGCCCGGTCCTCCTGGCGGAGCTGGACGACCGCGTAGGGCTCCCGGCCGGTGCGCGGGTCCACGAGCCCCACGGGCTTCATCGGCCCGAAGCGGAGCACGTCCCGCCCGCGGCGGGCCATCTCCTCCACCGGCAGGCACCCTTCGAAGTACGGCGTCCGGTCGAACTCGTGGTGGGGGAGCGGCTGGAACTGGTCCCCGGCGATGAGCGCGGCGACGAACGCGTCGTACTCCGTCTCGGTGAGCGGCGCGTTGAGATAGTCGTCCCCACCTCCCTTGCCGTAGCGCGAGGCGCGGAACAGGCGGGCGTGGTCGATCGATTCGGCCGCCACGATCGGGGCGATGGCGTCGAAGAACGCGAGTGCCTCGAGTCCCAGGCGCAGGGCGATCGCGCGGGCCAAGGCGTCGGACGTCAGCGGGCCCGTCGCAATGATCCCGGGGCTCGGGAGGTCCGTGACTTCGCCCCGGACGACGGTGACGTTGGGGTGGGCCGAGACCCGGTCGTGAACGAGCCCCGAGAACAGCACGCGATCCACCGCCAGCGCGACGCCCCCCGGCACGCGCGCCGCGTCGGCCGCCTGGAGCACGAGGCTCCCCAGCCGCCGCATCTCGGCCTTCAGCAGGCCGTGCGCGTTGCCCAGCTCCACCGACTTGAAGGAGTTGCTGCAGACCAGCTCGGCGAGGCGGTCGGTCTGGTGGGCGGCCGTCATCCGGACCGGGCGCATCTCGTGGAGCGTGACGCGGACATCCCGTTCGGCGAGTGCCCAGGCGGCCTCGCTGCCCGCGAGTCCGCCGCCCGTGACGGTCGCCGTCAGCTCGCGACCGGTTCTGCCGGGGCGCCCTCTTCCAGCAGCACTTCGTGACCGCACTTCAGGCACTTGCGGGACGCTCCCATCGTCTTGGATTGCCGTTGCTCCATCCCCACGAACCCGCAGCTCGGGCACGGGACGGCGACCGGCTTGTTCCAGGTGGAGAAGTCGCAGTCCGGGTAGCGCAGGCACCCGAAGAAGTTGCGCCCGCGCCGCGTGCGTCGCTCCGCGAGGTCGCCCTCGCCGCACTTGGGGCACTTGATGCCGAGCGGCACGGGCCGCGTGTGCTTGCACTTGGGGTAGCGGGTGCAGGCGAGGAACTCCCCGAACCGCCCGGTCTTGATGACCATCGGCGCGCCGCACTCCTTGCAAATCTCGTCCGTCGGCCGGTCGGGCGCCTTGTCTTTCTTGAGCGAGCGGGAGAAGGGGCAGCCCTTGGGGTACTTCACGCACGCGATGTACGGCCCGAAGCGCCCGCTCTTCAGCTCGAGCGGGCTGCCGCAGGTGGGGCACGTTTCCTCGTGCAGCTTGGAGAGGTCGTGCACGTCGTGGATCAACTTGGGCATGTCCACCGCGGCGAGCTGCTTGGAGAACGGCGTCCAGAAGTCCCCCAGCACCCGCTGCCAGCCGAGATCGCCCTCCTCGACCTTGTCGAGCTCGGTCTCCATCTGCGCCGTGAAGCCGACCTCGAAGGTGTCGGGGAAGCAGCGCTGCATCACTTTCCACACCAGCTCGCCCTGCGGCGTGGGCGAGAAGCGGCGCTCCTTGGTGGTGGCGTACCACCGCTGCTGCAACGTCGAGATGATCGTGGCGTAGGTCGACGGCCGGCCGATGCCGAGCTCCTCGAGCTTCTTCACGAGGCTCGCCTCGCTGTAGCGCGGCGGCGGCTCGGTGAAATGCTGGTTCGGGGTGATCTTGTGGACCGTGCAGCGGTCGCCCGCCACGAGCGCAGGGATCGGCGCCAGCTCGTCGGGGCTCTTCCCCTCCTCCGCCTCGTGCCCCTCGTGGTACAGCACCCGGTAGCCGTTGAACAACACGATCGACCCGGTGGCGCGGAACAAATACCGCCCCAGGTCGAAGTCGACGGTGGTCAGCTCGTAGACCTCGGGGGTCATCTGGGAGGCGACGAATCGCC
>JACOVF010000119.1 GCA_016177465.1 Gemmatimonadota bacterium | reverse complement strand
GGGTCGGGATGGGGCGGGGCGTCACCCTTCCCCTTGGGCCGGGCCGGTTCCGCATCCGGCGCCCGTGACACCTCCCCGATGGCGCGCGTCGTGTCGAACGGGAGCGGTGGCTTGACGCGACCCCGCGCCCGCTCCCGGACGGCCTGATGGCAGCCGGCGCAGTCGCTGGGATCGACGCGGGCCGCGTGCTGCTGGTGGCACAGCGTGCACTCCCGGCCCACGTTGCGGTGGCGCAGCCCGCTGTGGAACGGAATGTTGCGCCAATCGGCGTGGCACCCGGCGGTGGCGCAGCTCTGCTTGGCCTCGGCGACCGACTGTTGCCGGTGCGGATTGTGGCACATCCCGCACGTGCCGGCGTGGGGATCGCGCGCCGGGTCGAATTCCACGAGCACCTGCTTCATCTCGTGGCAGGAGAAGCACTGCGTTGTGCCCGGGACAAGCGTGCCTGAGGCGGAGTCCCGCGTCGCAAGCTTCGGGACCTCGGCCGTGAACTGGTGGCAGGTGACGCAGTGCAGGCTCGTCTGTTGCGCCATCTTGCCCATGCCGATGGCCTGATTCACGTGACAGTTGGCTTGCCCACAAGTCGAGTCGACCGGGACGAAGCGGTGCACTTCGAGGCCGTGGCAGGTGACGCACTGGACGTTTTTCAGGGCGCTCGAGTCGGACTCAAGATGAGTGCGGTGACCTGCCGTCTCCGCGATCCGCTGCCACATCTGCGGTTGACCGGTAACGTGGCACTGCGAACAGACCGCCGTGGACACCGGCGAATGCGGGCCGATTTCGGCCGGTCGCTCCGCCACCCAGAAGTACAGCTGCCGCACCGACGCGAAGATCGACTGCCGGTGGCAATCGTGGCACGACAACGTGTCGTGCTCGCTCTCCACGAAGCGCTGGTAGGCGGGGCCCATCACGTGGCAGCCCGTGCAGAACCCGTTGTCGTGCTGCATGTAGTTCCAGCTCGCCCCGCCCAACGCGGCGGCACCCAGCACCACGACTGCCGCGCTTCCGGCGAGCGCGAGCTTGAGGCGCCGCCCGCGGGTGCGGAACCACTCGCGGATCCCCGCGCGGCGGCGCCACAGCAGGACGACCACGGTGATCGCGACGCCGACGCCGACGACCGCGCCCGCGATCTGCGCCCACTGGGGAACGGTTTGGAGGAAGAACCGGACCACGTCGGCCGCGCCACCGGGGAGCGGCGACTCGACGACCGGAGCCGACACGGTGTCGCCGGCGGCGCGTAGCGTGTCCGGCCCGGAGAAGGAGCCGGCCCCGGAGGCCGTGAGGATTCCGGGGCCGGCGAAGGGCCTCATGCCCGCCAATCTTACCGTGACGCCGACCTTCGGCTAGCCGAGCGCGGGAAGGGCACGCTGCCGGACACCCCTAGAGGGCCATCGAGGATCCGCTGGACCGAGGGCGATACGAGCGGGAACCACGGCTGCGCCGAGTACAGGTCGGTCAGCTCGTTGATGCTCGCCCGCAGCAGCGCCTCGGCGTAGAACGGGTTGTGCGCGCCGCGCGATTTGTCGCCGTTGTCGTAGAGGAACACCCCGTTCGCATCCTCGCCGAACGTCCGGACGTTGAACTCGGCACCGTCCGCGGCGGTAACGGCCGCTGCGGTGGGATTGAGATCCGTCGTATTCGCCTTGATCTTGGCGAGGTACCCGGTGTCCGTCGGGTAGGCATCCACCGTATGGTCGCCGTCGAGATCGGCCCAGAGTTGGGCCACGAGGCTCTGCAGTCGCCCGCGCGAGACCGAGTAGACGAGGGCCGCCTGATTCTCGGTCGCATGGCACCCCGAGGCCGCGCACGGCTTGAAGGACCGCGCCGTGGTCGTGAAGGCGCAGTTCAGGATCGTGTCGGTCGGCACGCCGTTCGCGTCGTAGCAGGGGATCGGGCGGAACAGGTGCCCGGTGGCGTTTCTGACCGGGGCTTGCGTGACCGTGAAGCTGAAGAGGTGGCAGCCCGCGCACAGCCTCGGGTTCGCGACCGTCGAGAAGTGAGTCGCGGTGCTGGATGCGGTGCCGGCGGTGTCGCTGACTTCGGCCGCTAGTCGAGCCAACGGCTTGGCACCGATGTCGGGCTCACTCGCGTGCGTGAACCCGGGCCCGTGGCAGCTCTCACACTGCACGTCGTGGTAGGC
>JACOVF010000116.1 GCA_016177465.1 Gemmatimonadota bacterium | reverse complement strand
TAGACGTAGTCGGGATTCAAGTCGATGGTCGCATCGAACCGGAAGCCGACGCTCGGCCCGCCGGCCGATGCGTCCACGCCGTCGCTCCACACGCCGTCTTGTTGCACCCCGAGCGGGTTCACCGCGAAGAGCAGGGCGCGCCGGCGATCGTTGAAGGTGTCGAGCAGGATCTGAATGCGGTCGTCGGTGCCGATGTTGTCGCGATCGGCCAGCGTGGCGCGCGATACGGGGCCGTGCGCCTCGAAGCCCCGGACGCCGAACACGATCGCGTCGGCGGCGTACCAGACGAGGACCTCGGTCGAGTCCTCCGCGGGCCGGCCGTCCACCGGGCGGTACTGCGAGAAGCCGGTGAGCCGCGCCGCTTGGCGCCACATAGGCTCGGCGAGCACCCCATCGATGGTGACCGTCGCCTCATGGCGCGGGATCGCGACGTCGAGCCGGCGCTCGCGGCCGCTGTAGACAGAACCGGAATCAGGGGCCTGGAGCAGCGCGAGGAGCAGAGGGAGCATGCGGGAACAATATCGTCGGGAAACGGGAAAGGGGAAACGGGAGTGGTGTTTGCGTTTCCCGTTTCCCCTTTCCCGCTTCTCGAATCGCCGTCGATTCGTAACCGAACCGTCTATTCGTAGCGCAACGCCACGATCGGGTCGAGGCTTGCGGCCCGGCGGGCCGGCCAGATGCCGAAGAACAGGCCCACCGCTGCACTGAAGACGAACGCGAGCCCGATCGAGAACGGGGAGATCGAGGTGTTCCAGTGCGCGAGCTTGGACAGCAGGATCGCGCCGAGGGAGCCGAAGATCACGCCGAGCAACCCGCCCACGAGGCAGAGGACCAGGGCTTCGATCAGGAACTGGAACAGGATGTTGAAGTGCGTGGCGCCGAGGGCTTTGCGCACGCCGATCTCGCGCGTCCGCTCGGTCACCGACACGAGCATGATGTTCATGATCCCGATGCCGCCCACGATCAGGCTCACCGCGGCGATCCCGGCGAGCAGAAACGTGAACGTCTCCGTCGTCTGCTCGAACGTCGCGAGGATGTCGGCCTGGCGGCGGATCTGGAAGTCGTTGTCCATCCCCGGCCGGATCTTGTGCTCGCGCCGCAGCACGCGCTCGATCTCGAGCATCGCCAGGTTCGTCTGGGTGACGTCGGCGACCTTGACGGTGATCGAGCGCAGCCGATCGGTGCCGAGGATGCGGTAGCGCGCCGTCTGCAGCGGGATGACGATCTGCTCGTCCGGATTCTGGAAGCCCTGCGCCCCCTTTTCCGACAGCACGCCGATGATCTCGAAGGGGATGCCGCGGATCTGGATCTCTTGGCCGATCATCGCCGCGGGGTTCGCATTGAACATCTCCGGGATCGCCGAGCCGAGGACGGCATACCGGCGGCGCGCCTCGTCTTCCCCGGTCGTAAACATGCGGCCGGCGGTAAGCGTGTAGTTCCGGACCGTGACGTAGTTGGGCGTCGTGCCCGTGACGCTGACATTGATGTTCTGGCTGCCGCGCTTCACCTGCAGGTTGCGGGTCAGCTCGGGCACGACGTCGGACACGTGGCGCACGCCGGCGGCGAGCGCGCGGTAGTCGTCCATCGTGAGACTGACCCGCATGTCGAACGCGATGCCGCCCCGGAAGTTCTGACCGGGGTAGAGCGTGAGCAGGTCGGGGCCGAGCGCCTGAATGCGCTCCTGCACCGACTTCTGCGCCCCGGTGCCGAGCGCCACCATCGTGATCACCGCTCCCACGCCGATGATGATGCCCAGCATCGTGAGGAAGGACCGGAGCTTGTTCGCCCGGATCGCCTGGAGCGCGACCTGAATGATCTCGCCGATGAGCATGGCTTACCTCGGCTGCGTCTGGCGCTGGCCGGCCGACGGTTGCTGTTGCTGCACGCCGGGGAGCCCGCCGCCGGTGATGCGCTGCATCCGCTCGCGCATGTCGCGCTGGCTCGCGATCAGCGAGGCGCTGGGCAGCACCAAGACCGTGTCCTGCTCCGAGAGACCGCTCACGACTTCCATGTAGTCGAGGTCGGTGAGTCCGGTGCGGATCTGCACCGGCGTGGGCTTGCCGTTCCGCAGCGCGAAGACGATGTAGCTGCCGCCGGCGTCGCCCCCGCCGCCCTGGGGCCGCATACCGGCGAACACCTGCCGCAGCACGGCCTGCTCCGCTGGGGTCAGCGTGCCGCCGGCCTGGCGTTTTCGCACCGCTGCCCGCACCTGGGCCTGGGTGACGCCCGGGGGCAGGGCGATGGTCCGCCCGAAGAGCGTCATCGTACTTCCAGCGGGCGGTTGCCCGGCCGGGGCCTGCGCCTGCCCGCCCAGCGAGGCGGAGCCGCTGTCGCGCCCGGCGGGTTGCTGGCGGGCCTGCGCGAGCTGCTCCTGCACGTCCTGGGGGTCCAGGCCCAACACCTGCGCCGCCGACGCCACGTCGCGCTGCGTGCGGAGCGCCGCGTTCGGGATGGCGATCACGCCCTGCCGCTCGCCGATGTGGATCTCCACCTCGGTGTTCATGCCGGGCTTCAGGAGGTGGCCGGGGTTGGCGATGCGCACCAGCACCGGGAACATCGTGACGTTCTGCTGGACCGTGGCCTGCGGCTCGATCTTCAAGACCTGGCCGCGGAAGGGGCGGTTGGGGTAGGCGTCGACCGTCATCGAGGCCTCGAGGCCCGGCTGCACTTTGCCGATGTCCGTCTCGTCCACCAGGGTGCGGACCTGCACGGTGTCGAGGTTGGCCATCTTGAAGAGCAGCGTCCCGCCCCCGACATCCTGCGTCGGCGAGGAGATCACGGTGCCGAGCTCGACGTTCTTGGCGATGATCGTGCCGTTCAGGGGAGCGCGGAGGCGCGTGTCGGTCATCCGGTCGCGCGCGTTCTCCAAGTCGGTCTGGGTGCGCACGACTTGCGCGTTGGCGTTGGCGTACGCGAGCTTGGCGGTCTCGTATTCGGTCTCCGTGATCGCCTGGCTCTTGAACAGCGTGTCGGAGCGGGCGAGCTGCGCTTTGGCGTTGGCGAGCTGGGCCTGCGCCACCTCGAGGTTGGCCTCGGCCTGCGCTAGGCTGTTGCGGGGCACGCGCGGGTCGATCGAGGCGAGTAGCTGGCCCTGCCGGACGTCGTCGCCGGTCTGGACGTGCATCTCGATGATCTCGCCCGACGCTTTGGACTTCACGTCCACGGTCAGCACCGGCTCGATGGCGCCGGAGGCCGAGGCGGAGACGATGAGGTCGCGCCGGGCCACGGCGACCTTCTCATACATGGGCTGGGGCTCTTGCTTGCCGCAGGCGGCCGCGCCCAGCACGGCCGCCGCCAGGAGGTATCGCTTCACGAGTTCCGTTCCATTCGTTCGTCGCGCTCGATGAGGCCGTCGCGCAGGTGAATCTGGCGGCGTGCGTGCGCCGCGATGTCGTGTTCGTGGGTGACGAGGAGGATCGTCTGCCCCGCCCCCCAGAGCTCCTCAAACAGCTTCATGATCTCCTCACCGGTGGTCGAGTCGAGGTTGCCCGTCGGCTCGTCGGCCAGGAGGATGCTGGGGGTGTTGACGAGCGCCCGCGCGATCGCGACGCGCTGGCGTTGGCCGCCTGACAGCTCGTTGGGCTTGTGCTCCATGCGGTCGCCGAGGCCGACACGCTCGAGCGCCCGGGCTGCGTTCTCCCGCCGCTCCTTGGCCGACTCGCCCGCGTAGATCAGCGGCAGCTCGACGTTGTGGAGCGCGGTGGCGCGAGGCAGGAGATTGAACGTCTGGAAGACGAACCCGATCTCCTTGTTGCGGATGCGGGCGAGCGCGTCGTCGGAGAGGTCGCTCACTTTCTGGCTATTGAGCCAATACTCGCCCGCGGTCGGCGTGTCGAGGCAGCCGATCAGGTTCATCAAGGTCGATTTGCCCGAGCCGGACGGGCCCATGATGGCCACGAACTCGTTGCGCTGGATCTGGATGTCCACGCCGCGCAGCGCGTGCACCACTTCGCCGCCCATGTCGTAATCGCGCGCGAGCTTGTGCGTCAGGATGATGATGTCGGGGAGCGGCGTGTCCCCGGTGCGGAAGTCCATGGCGCGGACGGCGGTCATAGCGCCTTCCCCGTGATCGCCTCGACCTGCGCGCGCGCGATCAGATAGTCGAACCGGGCCTGCACCAGGCTCACCTGCGCCTGGGTCAGAGCGGCCTGCGACGTGAGCAGGTCGAGGATCGTGGCGGCGCCGACGCGATAGCGCTCCTGCTGGACGCGCAGGTCCTCGCTCGCCGCCGCGACGTTCGACGTGGAAATGTCGATCTGGGCGTAGGCCGTGGCGAGCGCCGCAATCTGCTGGGTGAGCTGGGCGTTCACCTGCCGCCGGGTGTCCGCGGCGCGGGCCGCGGCCACGTCCCGCTGCACGCCCGCCGACACCTGCTGCTGCTCACGCTGAAAGCCGTTGAACAGCGTCCAGGACAGCCCGAACCGCCATGAGAACGTCTCGGGGTAGGTGCTGAACAGCGGGAGGTTCGGGGATCCCGTCCCTTGACGGTTATTGCTGTAGCTCACGGTGAGCGAGGGCCAGTACTGGGCGCGTGCGGTCCACACCTGCGCCCGCGCGGCCCGCGCCTCGGCCACCGCTTGCTCGACCTGCGGCGCGCTCTCGAGTGCCGCTGCGCGCAGGGCCGTCGTGTCCGGGAACGGCGGCAGCCCGCTGTCGGGGACCGCACGGACCGGACCGTCCACACCGATTTGCCGGCCCAGTGTCGCCTGGGCCGTGGCGAGGTTCGCCTGCGCCTGGAGCAGCGCGATCCGAGCGTTGCCGTAATCGACCGTCGAGCGGAGCGAGTCGGAGCGGGTGGCGGAGCCGGCCCGCAGCTTCTCGATCGAGGTCTGGAGCTGCTGCTCGGCGCGCTTTACCTGCGCCTCCGCGACGCGGACGAGATCCTCCTGGGCCAGCGCGTCGTAGAAGACCTGCTTCGTCTGGAGTGTCACCTGGTATCGCTGGTTCACGACCCCGGCATCGGCTGCGTCTCGGTTGGCCGACGTGGCGCGCAGGTTCGCCAGGCGCCGGAAGCCGTCAAACAACTCGAGGCTTGTGGAGAGCCCGCCCGTGTAGGTGTACTCGGGCGGCACCGGCTGGCCCGTCGTCGGGTCGATGCGTCCAACGTTGCTCCGGGCCGCGGAGGCGCTTGTCGACAGGGAGGGCAGGTATGCGCCGAGCGCCGACCGGGCGCCCGCACCCGCAGTACGGCGGTCGCCCTCAGCCTGCACCATCGCTGGCTGCACGTCGAGCGCGCGCCGCACGGCCTCCGTGAGCGTGACTTCCATTTGTTGCGCCGCGAGCGCCTGCGCGTCCGGTAGGGCCGCGGGCGACGCAGCCGCCAGCGCCAGTCCCAGAATCCCAATACTCCACCGCATGCCGATTCTCCTCATTTCCGCTGGTGCGTACTGTCGCCGCCGCGGTGCCGCCGCTCCATCTCTTCGATCATCTCGCGGTAGCGTGCCTGCTGGGTCGGCGTGAGATAAGCGCGGATCTCGGCTCGCATGACGGTGCGCAGCGAATCGAAGCGCGGATGCACCGCCTGCCACAACGCGTCCATCGCGGCCTTGCGCCGGGTGAACACGGCACGCACCGAGTCGCGCTGCGCCGGCGTCAGCTCCAGCTCGCGCGCCAGGTAGTTCACGGTGGCGTCGAGCCCGCGCGGCCCCCGGCCGCGCCCGCCGTTCCGGCTGTCCGCCCACGCCTGTAGCCCCCACCCGGCGACGGCGCCCGCGACGAACACGGCGACGAGCAGAGCCACCGCCCAGGCTTTCGATCTGTTAAACATCGCGATGCCTCGTTACCCTCAACAAGAAGATGATGCTCAGCGTTCGACGAGCGTCGCGAACACGACGCTGGCGTCGGGTGGCCGCAGGCCGGTGAGCAGGGCCGTCGTGGCCCCGCCCTCGGCGGTCGACGCGAACGCCTCTTCGACGCCGACGGACGCGCGTGGGGACCGGGCTAAGAGCAGCCCCGCGAGGAGCGCCGCGACCGTCGCGGCCGCGATGCCGCGCCCCGCCCATCCCGCCAGGACTTCCCACGTCGGCGCCGCCGCCGTACGGGCGACGTCGAAGCCCGCGACGACGCGCGCCACGAACGCGGCCTGGTCACCGGGCTCGAGCGCGTGCCGGAGCGCGGCCCCCAGCACCGGGTCGGGCCGGTGGTCGAACCGAGTCGGGGTGTCGTTCATCACGCCTCCTTCCAATCCTGCAGCAGCGCCCGCAGCTGCCTGCGCGCGTGGAACACTTCGGACCGCACGGTCCCCTCGGGGATGCCGAGGATCTCGGCGATCTCGCCGTGCGCATAGCCTTCCACGTCGAACAGCACTACGGCCATACGGCGGCGCGGCGTCAGCTGCTTGAGTGCCGCCCGCAGCCGCTCGCCCAGCGCGGCACGCTCGGCGTCCGCGTCGGGGCGCGGCCCCCCACCCGCAAGTCCCGGGTCCAGTTGCTCCGTCCATCGCACGGTGCGGCGGCGCCGGCGGTCGGTGGCCGCGTTCGCGACGATACGCATCAGCCAGGGCCCGAACGGGCGGCGGGGGTCGTACTGCGCGAGCTTGACCAACGCGGAGAGGAGGCCGTCCTGCGCCGCGTCGTCGGCGTCGTCCGGGTCGCCGAGCACCGCCCGGGCCACACGGCGTGCCTGTGCCGCGTACCGTTCCACCAGGGTCCCGAAGGCCGCCCGGTCCCCAGCCAGGGTCCGGGCCACCAGCCGTGCCTCGTCCCCATCCGGTATACGCGCGCCCGTCCCCGGAGGTTGGGGATCAGCCGGCATCGTCGTCCCCCTCCCGGGCACGTCGCCGCTGAAAGCCGTACAGGCCGAAGCCCAGGGCCAGCCAGAAGGCGCCCGCCGCCAGGACCACGCTCATCACCTTGGGGAACAGGAGCAGCAGCCCCCCCAGGACCGTGAAGGTCAACGCCGCGGTCCCGGCGATGGCCCGCCGCACGCCGCCCGCCACGCGCCGCAGGGCGACGACGGCGACGGCACTCAACTCGTAGCGCGACCGCTTGTGCGCCGGCCCGGCGGGCTGATCCGGGACGGCGGGGGTCCCCACGAGCGCCGGGCGGCGGATGCGGCGGGGACGGAGCACGATTTCGCGGGCGGAGGCGAGGTCGCGGCGGAATTGGGCGGCGAGCGCGTCGGAGAGCGCGGTGCACTCGGCGACCACGTCGAGCTCGTAGTTGGTGAGCAGGCTCGACACGTTGAGGTTGCTCGAGCCGACGCGCGCCCAGACACGGTCGGCGAGCAGCGTCTTCGCGTGGAGCATGGGGCCCTTCCACTCGAAGATCCGTACCCCCGCCTCGAGCAGTTCGCGGTAGCCGACCCGCGTGAAGGTGCGCAGGATCGGCAGATCGCTGGCGCCGGGGACGAGCAGACGTACGTCCACGCCACCGCGCGCGGCGTCGAGCAGCGACGCGAACAGCGGCGGTGGGGCGACGAGGTACGCGTCGGTGATCCAGAGCCGTTCCGCCGCTACGGCGGCCAGCAGTTGCACGACGCGGTAGATGCGCGCCTGCCCGGGGACGCCCGCCACGACACGCACGGTGGACGTGCCGCACGGCTCGGCTTCGGCGGCAAACTCCTCCGCGGGGAGCGGCGCGCCGGCACGCGCCCAGATGCGGCCGAAGGCGCGGTCGAGCGCGGCCGCCGCCGGACCGCAGATGGTGAGCATCGTGTCGCGCCAGGGCTGGCGACCGCGCGCGGGGTCGCCCGACCAGTCGTCGCCGATGCACAACCCGCCGATCATCGCGCGCCCGCCGTCCACGAGGAGCAGCTTGCGGTGGTCGCGCGAGAAGATCTCGAACGGGCGCGTGGACAAAACCGGGTGGAACGCGCGCACTGCGGCGCCGGCCTGCTCGAGCCGGCTCCAGTAGCCGTGCGACGTTCCGAACGAGCCGAGCGCGTCGTACAGCACACGCACCCGCACGCCCGCGCGCGCCCGCTCGGCCAGGGCGTCCGCGAAGCGGCGGCCGGTGTGGTCGTCGCGGATGATGTAATTCTCGAGGTGGATCCAGCGCTCAGCCACGGCGATGCGGCGGAGCATCTCCTCGAGCGCGGCCGCGCTATCGGCGTGGTGGTCGAGGGTGTTCCCGACGATTGGCCGGGTGCCGGCGGCGCGATCGAGCGCCAGGTCGAGCTCGGCGCGTTCGGCGAGCGACCCCCGGGCGGGGGCGCGCGGCGTCGGGAGGCTCACCCCACGGGCGCCGCCGGCGCCGCCCCAAGCCCCAGCTCCCGCTCCACGATCCGGAGCGCCTGGATCACGAACGCGATGTGCTCGTCGAGCGGGACGCCGAGCTCGTCAGCGCCCCGGCGGACTTCGTCCCGGTTCACGCCGCGAGCAAACGCCTTGTCCTTGAGCTTTTTCTTCACGGATGACACCTCGAGGTCGGCGAAGCTCTTCGACGGCCGCACCAGCGCGCACGCGACGAGGAACCCACACAGCTCGTCTACGGCGAACAGCGTCCGGGCCATGAGCGAATCGCGCGGCACAGCGCTGTAGGTCGCGTGGCCGAGGATCGCGCGGCACATCTCCTCGGGCAGGCCCTTTTCCCGCAGCAGCCGCACGCCCCAGGTGGGGTGCCCGTCTGTGGGAGAGTGCTCGGCGTTGGGGAACCTCTCGTAGTCGAAGTCGTGCAGCAGCCCCACGAGGCCCCAGGTCTCGGGATCCGCGCCGCGCTGCTGCGCGCAGGCGCGCATCGCCGCCTCGACCGCCAGCATGTGTTGGCGGAGCGAGGGGGACCGGGTGTGCTCGTGCATCAGGGCCAAGGCTTCGTCGCGCGTCATTGCACTAATATCGCCTTCATCGTGACGCTCCGCACCTTCGGCCACAAAGGCCGGCCGCGTGGCGCAGGGACGCAGGGGCGCAGTGGCAGGACCGCGGCGGGGTGGATAAGCTGGTAGGTGTGGGTGATCGGATTCGGGCGCTGAAGCTATTCGAGCACGCATACCAGTGCCAGCAGGCGGGCGACCTGGAGGGGGCGATCCGCCTCTACCAAGCGTCGATCGCGGAGCAGCCCACCGCCGAAGCCCACACCTTCCTCGGCTGGGTGTACTCGTTCTCCGGCCGCTATGACGAGGCGATCGCCGAGTGCACGCGGGCGATCGCGACGGACCCCACCTTCGGCAATCCGTACAATGACATCGGTGTGTACCTGATGGAGCTGGGCCGAGACGAGGAGGCGATCCCCTGGCTCGAGAAGGCGACGCGGGCGCGGCGCTACGAAGCGCCGCAGTTTCCGCACGTCAATCTCGCGCGCATCCACGAGAAGCGCGGCGACGTACTGCAGGCCGTGGCGGAATACGGGCGGGCGCTGGAGAAGATGCCGGGGTATCGGCCTGCCGTGGCGGGGCTCAGAAGGCTGCAGCAGCGGGTGAATTGAGCGAGGGAGCCGGCCTCCCAGACTCCGAACGCCGACCCTGACAGCGCGCCGATCCCTTGGGCGTGGGCCCGCGCGGTGGTCGCGGCGACGGCGCGAGCGCGACGACAAGCCGCTTCACGGTGCCTCCTCCCATTTCGGGATCCCGCCTCCCACGATCGCGCCGATCCCGGAGCCGACGAGCGCCGTGGGTAGCGCCACGTAGGACAGGAATCCCCCGCGCGCCGGATCGCAGCCGCCGGTGTCGGTGAGCGCGCAGAACGTCGCCGCCACGCCGACTAGTACCGCCCCGCCGATGACCGCCCCTTGCGTCGAGCGGCTGCCGCGCCGTACGTCCACGCGCCGCACGTCCGCCGCGGGCGTCAGCCGCCGTGTGCGACCGGCATCCCACCGGCAGCCGCCGCGACCCGCCGGGCACCAGGTGAAGCGCGTCGAGTCGGGCCCGAAGGGCACGAGCAGCCGGCCCGACACCGTGCCGCCCCGCAGCAGGTGCAGCCGGACGACGGTCGCGCTGTCGAGGGGGAGATAGACGAGCTGCTGGGCGGAGACCGGGGCAGCGGCGAGGAGCGCCGCGCACGCACGCTCAATGCATCGCCTGCGCACCCGGGCCTCCGGCCTGGGCGGGGATCCTCGCAACCGTGATCGGCACCGTCGCCTTGCGTTCCCCGTCGATGGTGATCTCGAAGCGGTACTGGCCCGGGTGGGGGAAAGGCACATCGAACACGAGAATTGCCGCCGCCTCGATGTCGGTCACCCCGGCCGGCGGCTCGGCGAAGGTCACGTTGCCGTTCCCGCCCAAGATCTCCGTGTCCTGCTCATCGAGCAGGTGGATCCGCACGCCGTGCTCGCCGATCTCGGTGCGCTTTCCCTTGAGCCGCAGGACCAAGTGTAGCCGCGGGTGCATGGCGGGGAAGTTCTGTACCCAGATGTGCTGAAAGATCCCCAGAACCGAGATCTTGCCCGCCTGGTCGATCAGGGCGTAATCGGCGACGACGGCGAAGTCGAGGTGCATCCGAGGCCGGCCTACTTCCGGCTGAACGCAATGGAGGCCCTCGTCCGCTCCCAGGCGAACGACAGCACGCCGCCGGTCCCGCGAGGCTCGATCGTGATCGTGAAGCGCTCGACGAGCTGCGGCAGCGTCTCGACAGACATCGTCACGCGCGCGAGGTCGCGTTCGACGTTGTACTCCGTTCCCGACTGGCCCACGTCGCGGTTGATGATGAGCGTCCAATCGCTGGGGCGGGGAACGGTGTAGAGCGAGTACCGGCCCGCGGGCACCGTCGCGCCGCCGATGACGAGGTCCGCGTCGGTGATGAGCGTGGTGGCGGTGTTCGCGCCGGTGCGCCACACGCGGTCCCAGAGGACGATCCCTCCGAACACGGTCCGGCCGCGGCGCGCAGGGCGGCTGTAGTCCACGACGACCTGCGCCCCGGCGATCTCCGCGCGCGCGGTGTCCCGCGGCGACAGTGCCCCGAGCGGCCGCGGGCCGAACGAGGCGGCCAGCGCGGCGATGTCGAGGCTCGAGACCCGCTCGACCGTGAGCTGGCCGAAGCCCCTGACGCCGAGAATCCGGCCCGTCGCGTCCACGCGCACCGCGTTCGGATTCCCTTCGAAGATCGTGAGCGTGACAGAATCGTCACCGCGCCGCTCGAGCGTGAGCGTCATAAGCTCCTCGTCGCCCGGCGGGAGGGCGGGCTGGGCCAGGCGGGCGGCGGCGCCCGCGCGGAAGCGGCGGGTCGCCAGCTCGAGCAGCGCCCAGGAATTGTTGAGGAAGGGATGGATGCCCGCGCGGTCGCCGGTGAACTCGTACGACACCCGCAAGGGAGCCGCGCCCGCCTCGGCCACGGGCTGGGAGGTCATCTCGAACCCGCGGACCGTGCCCTCCGGCGCGAGAGTCGCGGTCCAGCGACGCAGTACCGTTCGGGGTGAGCGCGCGAGATACTCGCCCTCCACCCGGTCGGCAGTCCGCGTGAACCGCTCCACCACGACCGTGTCGGTGCCGAGGCGCACGACAAAGCCCCCGGTCTCGGGCGCGCCTTGCGCGGCCGCGACCCGCGCGCTGCACAGGAAGAAATTCAGGAAGATGGCACGCAGGCGCATGGTCTCTCCGAGCACTCATTCTCCATTCTTCATTCAGGTGACCCGAATCGATTTCACCTCGTCGTTCTGCTTGATCGCGTTCACGTTCTCGATCCCCTTGGTCACCTGCCCGAACACGGTGTGCACGCCGTCGAGATGGCGCTGCGGCGAGTGGCAGATAAAGAACTGGCTGCCGCCGGTGTCCTTACCGGCATGGGCCATCGAGAGCGTCCCCGCCACGTGCGTGTGCACGTTCTTCTGGCACTCGCACTTGATCGTGTAGCCCGGGCCGCCCGTCCCCACCGGCCCGTTGCCGGTCTTGGAGTAGGGATCACCGCCCTGGACGACGAAGCTCGGGATCACGCGATGGAACTTCGTTCCGTCGTAGAACCCGGCGTTGGCGAGCTTCTCGAAGTTGGCCACGGTGTTCGGCACCTCGTCGGCGAACAGCTCGGCCTCGATCGTACCTCGCACCGTCTCGAAGACTGCCTTCTTGTTCGGCATCTAGGTCCCCGCGTTGAGATTCTCTTCGACCTGCTCCACGGTCTTCATGCCGACAATCACCACCGAAACGGCGCCATTGTCCAGCACGAACCGCAGCGCCAGCTGCGCCGCCGTCACGCCTGACTTCTCCGCCAGCTCCCGCACCCGCAGCCCCAGGGCCGTGACCTGGGTGACGTAGGGGCGGGGCATCCGGGCGCGGATGTCGCCCTTCTCCCAGGTGCTGTCCGGCCCGTGGCGGCCCGCGAGCAGGCCGTTGGCGAGCGGCTCGCGGGCGATCACCCCCACCTGCGCGGCGCGCGCGGCGGGGAAGAACTCGTCCTCCGCTTCGCGCCGCGCCAAATTGTACACGATCTGCACCGTATCCGGCATGGTCGCGTTCACCGCGGCGATCCCCTCCTCCGGCGGGTGCACCGACACGCCGTAGAACCGGATCAGCCCCTCGCGCTTCAGGTCTTCCAGCACCGCGTACGTGCTCATGTCGGAGATCTGCGCGATGGTCGGGTTGTGGAGCTGGAGGAGATCGATGTACTCCGTGCGGAGCCGCTGCAGCGACTGTGCCACCGCGAACCGGATGTAGCCGGGGGAGAAGTTGGTGTCGTGCGTGACCGGGAGGATGGCGCCCGCGGGGAGCTCGTCGATCGGCCGGCCGACGGCCTGGCTGATCCGATCCTTCAGGAGCGGGTGCACGTCCCGGTTGTAGAAGTTGCCGCCGACCTTGGTGGCGATGATCACCTTGTCCCGCACGTCCTGGAGCGCCTCGCCGAGGATCTCCTCGCTGTGGCCGTGTCCGTACACGTCCGCGGTGTCGAAGAAATTGCAGCCGAGCTCGTAGGCGCGGCGCACGGCGCGCTTCGTCTCGACGTCGTCGGTCGAGCCGTAGGAGTTGCCGTAGCGGTTGCCGCCGATCGCCCAGGCGCCGAAGCCGATCTCGGTCACGGCGAGGCCCGTGCGGCCGAGGATGCGGCGGTTCACGCGAGCAGATCGGCGAGGGCGGCGGGCGTCGTCACGGGGAGCGAGCAGGTTGTCCCGAGGCAGACGGTGGCCGAGGGCTGGTCCGCGATTCTCCGGACCACCACCTTGCGTGGCCGATAGGCCTGAAGCGCCAGGAGGTGCATCGCGCACGCTGGCCCCTCACCCCCGGGCCCAGACACCTCGATGCGCGTGACGGGGTGCACGGCCCAGTCGATGGCACGGAGCAGGGTGGCGCCGTAGAGCGACAGCTCCACGGCCGACCCCGCGAACACCTCGAGCTGCCGGTCGAGCTGGGTGCGCCATTCCTTCTGATCGGTGAGCGCCCAGAGCCGCGCCAGCACGAGCGCCGCCACGCCATTGGCGGAGGGCGTGGGGGAATCCTGCACCGGCTTGGCGCGCGTGGCGAGGTAGGCAGCCCCGCCACGGTCGCGGGCGAGGTCGAAGAAGCCGCCCCCCCCGGCTGCGTCATCCCAGTGCGCGCCGGCGCACCAGCGCATCACGGCGACGGCGCGCTCGCGCCACCGGGCCTCCCCGGTCGCCTCATAGGCGTCGAGGAACGCCGCGGCGCTCTGGACGTGATCGTCCAGCAGTCCGTGCGGCTCACGCCGCCCGAACACGTGACTCATCCCACACCCCACATCCCACGCCTCCGCCCAGATCCGCTCCAAGACCTTGAGGGCCAGCGTATTGCACTCGGGGCGGTCGAGGATCGCGCCGGCCTGGAGGAACGCCGAGGCCAGCATGGCGTTCCAGTTGACGTAGGCGGTGGTGTCGACGAACGGCGGTTGCCGCTGGTCGCGCGCCGCCTTGAGCCGCTTGAGCGCGTCCTTCAAGATCGGCCATTCATCGTCGCCTGCGGGATCCTGCTTCCACCACAGCACGTTCTTTCGCGGGTTGTGATGCATCTCGCCTGCCTCGGCGATGTCGAACACGCGGGCGAGGACCTGGTATTCCCGCTCGCTCAGCGCCGCGCGCGCCTCGTCGGGGGTCCAGGTCCAGTAGTCACCATCGTCCCCGAAGGCGACGTCGGCGTCCTGCGAGGTATAGAACGCGCCCTTGTCCCGATCGGACAGCACCTCGAACACCCAGTTCACGCTCTCCGTCGCCACTGTCTTGTAGACCGGATGGCCGAAGGCGGCGTACCCGGCGAGGTAGGCCTTGAGCAGCTCGGAGTTGTCGTAGGCCATCTTCTCGAAGTGCGGGACGATCCACTTCTCATCCACCGCGTAGCGGTGAAAGCCGCCGCCCACGTGGTCGCGGATCCCGCCCTTCGCCATCCCCAGCAACGTCTTTTCCACCACTTCGCGCTGCCAGTCGAGCCGCGCGTCGTGCCAGCGGCCGAGCAGGAATTCGCAAACAGCGGGGTGGGGGAACTTGGGGGCGGCGCCGAAGCCGCCGTAGCGGATGTCGAAGACCCGGGCCATCTGATCCGCCGCGTCTTCCACGAGGTCGGGCGAGATGGTGCCGCGCTTCGCCTCGTTCAGCGTTTCGGTGACGTGCTGGCGGATCGCCTTCGCGTTGTTGTTGACCTTGTCGCGGTCTTCGCGGTAGAGCCGCGCCACGTGTTGCAGCACGGTGGCGAAGCCGGGACGGCCGTAACGGTTGTCGTCCGGCGGGAAGTAGGTGCCGCCGAAGAACACCTCGCCGTCGGATGTCAGGAACGCGGTGAGGGGCCAGCCGCCCTGGCCCGTGAGCGCCGTGACCGCGCGCTGGTAGCGGGCGTCCACGTCGGGGCGCTCGTCGCGGTCCACCTTGATGCACACGAAGTCGCGGTTGAGGATTTCGGCGACCTGCGGATCCTCGTACGACTCCCCGTCCATCACATGACACCAGTGGCACCACACCGCGCCGATGTCCAGGAGGATCGGCTTGTCCTCGCCTCTCGCCCGCGCGAACGCCGGCTCGCCCCAGGGGCGCCAGTGGACCGGCTGGTGGGCGGCGGACTTCAAATAGGCTGAGGGCTCGGCGGCGAGGAGGTTGGACATCAGCGTCGGACGGAGTGGACGGTGGGCATGGGCGTAATCTAGCCCAGGAACCGCAATACCGTCCGGCTCAGCAGCTCCGCCCCGACCACCAGCGCCTCCTCGTCGATGTCGAACGTCGCGCTGTGGTGCGGCGAGGCGCCGCTCTTGGGCGCCGAGCCGATGAAGGCGAAGCAGCCGGGCACCTTCTGGAGAAAATACGACATGTCCTCCCCACCCATCGTGCGCACGCCAGAGGCCACCTTGTCCTTCCCCACGACTTCCACCGCCGCCTCGCGCAGCAACGCGGTCATCCGACCGTCGTTCACGAGCGGCGTCGAGAGCCGCCGGTACCGGACTTCGGCCGTGGCGCCGAACGCACCGGCGACACCCGAGGCCGTCTGCTCCACCAGCCCCGGCGCCTCCTTCCAGAAATTGCCGCCGAAGGTGCGCACCGTGCCGTGCAAGTCCGCGCGCCCCGGAATCACATTGAACGCCTGCCCCGCGCTCACCCGGGTGACCGAGACCACACCTTCTTCCAGCGGATGCCGCCGCCGGGAGACGAGCGACTGGAGCGCGGTCACCACGTGCGCGGCGACGAGCACCGGGTCCACGGTCTGGTGGGGCGCGGCGGCGTGGCCCCCGCGGCCCAGGATCGTGATCTCGAACTCGTCCACCGAGGCCATCACCGGTCCCGGCATCACCCCGATGGTGCCCACGGGGAGATCGTTCCACAGATGGATGCCGAACGCCGCGTCCACCTTCGGGTCCTCGAGCACGCCGTCCTGGATCATCGCCGCGGCGCCGTTCGAGATCTCCTCTGCGGGTTGGAAGGCGAACTTGACTGCGCCGGCGAGCGACGCCTGCGCCAGCCGCCGCGCCACCTCGAGCCCGATCGCCACGTGGCCGTCGTGGCCGCAGGCATGCATCCGTCCTGCGTGCCCGGAGCGGTAGGGGACGTCGTTGGCCTCCTCGATGGGCAGCGCGTCCATGTCGGCGCGTAGCATGACGCAGCGGGTTCCACTGTTTGGCGCGGACGTCCGCACGGCCACGACGCCCGTCTTGCCGACTCCCGTCCTCACCGCGTAGCCCAGCGCCGTCAGGCGCTCGGCCACGAGCCCGCTGGTGCGCGTCTCTTGGAAGCCCAGCTCGGGGTGGGCGTGGAGGTCGCGGCGGGTGGCGATCAACCCGGGACGGTCGATTGGGGGGAGGCTCATACCCTGGAGCTCGGACACCACTTGTTCACCACACACGCCTCGCACCTCGGCCGCCGCGCGATGCAGACCGCCCGCCCGTGCAGAATCAATAAATGCGAGAACAGAGTCCACCCCGGCCGCGGCACGAGCGCCATCAGGTCGAGCTCGATCTTTTCGGGGGTCTTCTGCCGCGTGAGCTTCAAGAGGCCCGCGATCCGCTGCACGTGGGTGTCCACCACGATCCCTTCGTTCTTCTCGAAGGCGTTGCCGAGGACCACGTTCGCCGTCTTGCGGCCGACGCCGGGAAGGGCGGTCAGCTCCTCCATCGTATCCGGGACTCTGCCGCCGTGCCGCTCCACCAGCGCCTGGGCCATCCCGATGATCGACTTGGTCTTGTTGCGGAAAAACCCGGTGGACCTGATCTCCTGCTCGAACGTCGCCGGGTTCGCCGTGGCGTAGTCCCGCGCCGTCCGGTACGTCGCGAACAAGGCCGGCGTGACCACGTTGACACGCACGTCCGTGCACTGGGCCGAGAGAATCGTGGCGACGAGCAACTCGAGCGGGTTCGTATGATCGAGCGCGCACTTCGCATCGGGGTACGCCTTCCCGAGCCGCGCGGTGATCTTCCGCGCGCGCGCGCGGGTCTCGGCCCGGGAGTCGCGTCGCCTGGTCTTGGTGGGCATCACCAGATGCCCGGGACGAGGCGATAGGACACGGTACCGGCGTATCCGGCGTAGCCGGTGAGATGCTCCATCAGGTACCGGTCTTCGATGGCCGCCCGGTGAAAGACCAGGGCGACGTTCACGAGCGCCGGCGCGAGGGACCACCACGAGCCGAGGGCGAGGGCGCTCGCGGGGAAGAGCACGACCAGCGCGAGGTAGCCGGGGTGGCGCACGTAGCGGTACGGTCCACGCGTGATCAGGTGATGCCCACGCTCCGCCTGGATGCGCACGACGGGCGAGAAGAAGCGGTTCACGGCCACGGACCAGGCGAGCCAGCCGAGCGCGGCGGCGTAGCCCGCGAGGCCGGCGATCCGCGTGGCAGCGGGCACCGTGTCCGACCAGTGGAATCGCCCGAGGTCGAGCACGCCGATCACCAGGTGCGCGAGGAAGAAGAACCCGAAGAAAAAGCGCCTGTGGCGGTCGACGCCGCCCGGTCCGGGCCGGCGGCGCTCCTGCGCGAGATCGGGATCGATGGTGAGGATAAGCGCCAGCGCGCCGAGCGCGCCGACGCCCCAGTAGGCCCACAGGAACGGCAGGTCGAGCCGCCCTGCGAGCGCGGCCAGGATCGCGCCGTACACGACGGACACGGCGATCCAACGCGGCACCTTCACGGGCCGCTCCGCTGGGCGAATGCGAGGAAGCCATCCGCGTTCCGCGTATTGAGCACTTGCCTGGACTCGAGCCAGCCCTTGCGGGCGACCCCCAGGCCGATGCCGACGTTCGCCATTCCGCTCACCGAGTGGGCATCGGCGCCGATCGAGATCGTGACGCCCAGGTCGCGGGCCTGGCGCACCAGGCGCCAGTCGAGGTCCAAACGGTGCGGGTCGGCGTTCACCTCGACCGCGATGCCGCGTGCTGCGGCCTTCGCGAGCACCTGGTCGAGGTCGATGGCATACGGGTCGCGGGCGAGAAGCAGGCGGCCGGTCGGGTGGCCGAGGATGGTGAGATGGCGATCGTCCATCGCGGCCAGCACGCGGCGGGTCATCTCCGCCTCGGTCATCCCGAAGCGGGAGTGGATGGAGCCGATCACGAAGTCGAAGCGGTCGAGCACCTCGGCGCCGTAGTCGAGCGAGCCGTCGGCCAGGATGTCGGCTTCGACGCCCTTCAGCACGCGGCAGCCGTCGAGCCGGCGGTTGATCGCGTCGATCTCGGTGTGCTGGCGGGGGACGTCGTCGCGGGCGAGGCCCCCGGCGTACGGCGCCGCTTGGCTGTGGTCGGTGACGCCAATCCACTCGTATCCGGCGGACCGGCAGGCGTCGGCCCAGTCGGCAATGGTCGTGGTGCCGTCGGAGTAATTGGTGTGGCAGTGCAGGAAGCCCTTCAAGTCCCGCTGCTCCACCAGCCGTGGTAGCATGCCGGCCTCGGCGGCGGCGATCTCCCCGCACCCCTCGCGCAGCTCGGGCGCGATCCAGGGGAGCTGGAGCGCGCGGTAGACGCTCTCCTCGTCGGGAAAGCCGCCGACCGGATCGAGCGCGAGGCCGCGGGCGCGAGCCCGCTGCTCGAGCTGTTCCACGTGGGCGACCGATCCCGTGGCGCGCACCCAGGCGAGCCCGACGGTCTCGGGGGTCGCGAGGAGCACATCCACCACGGTTCCCGAAGCGAACCGCAGGGTGACGGCGCCTTCTTTGCCCGCGAACTCGATCACCCCAAGCGCCTCGCCGAGCCGCTTGATCAGGGCGTCGCGCGCGCCGGCGCCGGCGTGCACTACGACGAAGTCCAGGTCGCGGATGATCTCGCGACGGCGGCGCACGCTCCCGGCGATCTCGACCGCGCGCACGCCCTCGAGCGCCTGGAGCGCGCGCTGCACGCCCCGTGCCTCGTCGAGGGCGTGGTGGAACAGGCGGAATTCGCTCGACTGCCGCAGGGCGGCGATGCCCTTGCGGACGTTTTCCGCGGTCTTGGCGCCGAAGCGGGGGAGCCCGGCGAGGCGGCCATCGGCGGCAGCCTCGTCCAGCTCGGTGAGGGACTCGATCCCGAGCGCCTCGTGGATCTGGCGGATCTTCGCGACACCGAGCCCCGGGATGCGCAGCATCTCCACCAGCGCGGGCGGCACCAGCTCACGCAGTTCGTCCAGGACGCTCGAGCGCCCGGTCGCGAGCAGCTCCCGCACGATCTCGAGGGTCGACGCGCCGACGCCTCTTTCCTCCGCCAGTTCACCCGTGTGCAGGCCGTCGGCCAGGTCGCCGGGGAACGCCGCGATCGCGCGGGCGGCGTTCAGGAACGCGCGCACGCGGAACGGGTTCTCACCCTTCAGCTCGAGGAAGGCGGCGATCTGCTCGAGGACCTGCCGCACGGCCTGTTTGTCCATCAAGGCGGTAACCTAACCCTCTACGCGTGCGGCAGGAACGTGTCGAGCGCGCGGACGAAGTCGTCCGTCGTTTCAACGTGCGGGCAGTGGCCGACGGGGAGCTCCACCAGGTCAGCGCCGAGGAGCGCTGCGAGCTCGCGGGAGCCTGCGATGGGGATGGGATCGAAGGAGCCGTGAATGATACGGGAGACGGGAGGCGGGAGGCGGGAGAAGCTCGCGCGGAGCCGATCCCGGAGATCGTACTCCCCGAGGCTGTTCCAGACGGCCTGCTGGGTCCGGGCGGTGACCCGGAAGGGGGTCAGGCGCGCCGCGTCCTCGAAGCGGTGGAAATAGCCCGCCACCGACAACTCGAACGCGCGCTTCTGGTAGGCAGTGGGATCGCGCTCGCGCAGCCCGCTCGCCCTGAGCTCCTCTCGGGCCAGCACGATCTCTGGTGCGCTCATCCGCTCGGCGAAGTGCCGCTCGAACTCCTCCCGGAGCGTCACGGTGGGGGATGCGGGAGAGACGAGCGCCAACCGGCTCACTCGGTCCGGGTGCTCGAGCGTGTAGAGGACGGCGAGCAGGCCGCCCCAGGAGTAGCCGCAGAGCGTCAGGTGCTCGAGACCGACGTGCGCCCGCAACGCCTCGAGATCGGCCACGTGCTCGCGCCAGCCGACTGACGTTTCGCGCGCCACCGGCGACTGCCCGCCGCCGCGCTGGTCGTAGTAGCACAGCTCGCGGCCCCGCGCGAGCAGATCGAATTGAGGAAGGAGATAGTCATGGTGGGCGCCGGGGCCGCCGTGCAGCACCACGACGAGCGGGCCAGCGCCCACACGGCGGGTGAAAAGGCGGACGCCGTTGACCTCCACGATCACCGGCCGCGCCGCCGTTTCCGCCGGCGGTACAACGCCCGCATCTTGGCGCGCGCGCCGCAGCCGCTCATCGGGCACCACCG
>JACOVF010000111.1 GCA_016177465.1 Gemmatimonadota bacterium | reverse complement strand
TGGTACGTCGCCCTCACGGGGCAGTGGAGCGCGCTGCTGAGCCGCGGCGGCCTCGTCTGGTACGGCGGGTTCCTCGGCGGAACGGCGGGGGTGCTGCTGAACGGCTGGCGGAAGCGAGTGCCGGTACCCTTCACCGTCGACGTCACCGCCCCCGCGCTGGCCCTGGGCTACGCGCTGGGCCGCATCGGCTGCTTCCTGGTGAACGACGACTACGGCGTGCCGTCGTCGCTGCCGTGGGCGGTGAAGTTCCCGCGTGGCCTCCCGCCCACGACCGTGAGCGAGCTGGGCCGCGCCGGCGTCCCCTTCCCGCCCGGCACCGACCCGCTGCAGGTCGTCGCGGTCCATCCGACGCAAGTGTACGAGACCGCGGCCATGTTTCTCGTGTTCTGGTGGCTGTGGCGGCACCGGGAGCACCGGCACGCCACCGGGTGGTTGTTCGCCTGCTACCTGATCTTCGCGGGCGCGGAGCGGTTCCTGATCGAGTTCATCCGCGCCAAGGACGACCGGTTGCTCGGCGACTTCACCCTGGCGCAGGCGACGAGCGTGGCTCTGGTGGTGGTTGGGGCGTACTTGCTGAGCCGCTGGAACGAGCCGTCAGCCGGCGACCAGCCGTCAGCACTCCAGCGTCAGACCAGCTCCCGCACTGATGGCTGACGGCTGACGGCTACAGGCTTGACCGGCCGCGTCGCGGACCACACCAGCGCGAACCCGGCCAGCACGAACAGCGTCCCCTGCAGCACCAGCGATTCGAGCGTCGGGTAGATGCCGAGCTGCGGCACGCGCGGTGCCCACCCGAGCGCGGTGAGCGGCATGATCCCGGCTGTCTGCAGCGCCGCGATCCCCTTCCCCGCGAACACGAACGCCATGTAATAGAGCATCGCGCCGGTGACCGCGAAGAACGGCTTCATGGGAACCTTCAAGCCGAAGTAGTTGATCGCGGCGTACAGCGCGACCAGCGCCACGGCGCCGAGCGCGATCCCGCTCGCCACCACCGCCGCCCCCGCCGACTGCGCCCCCCCGGAGCTGAAGAGCGCCTTGTAGAAGAGGATGGTTTCCAGGCCCTCTCGGTACACCGCGAGGAACGCCACCGATGCCAGCGCGAGCCCGGAGCCGCGGGACAGCGCCCCCTGCATCTTCTTCCTCACGAACGCGGTCCATTTGGCCGCCTCGATCTTCGACAACAGCCAGTAGCTCACGGAGAACAGCACGATCGTGGCGAGCAGCATCGTGACGCCCTCGAGCGCCTCGCGCTGGGCCGGGCTGATGGTGAAGAGCGCCTCGACCAGGATCCAGCTCGCCACGCTCGCCGCCACCGCCCACCACGCCCCAAGCGCCACATCCCGCCGCCGCTCGGGCGCGCCCGCCTTAGTGAGGAACGCCATCAGCGCCCCCACGATCAGGATCGCCTCGAATCCCTCGCGTAGCAGCAGGAAGAACGACTGGGCGAGCAGGTTCGCGGTGGAGGTCTTGTCCACCACGAGGCGCTCGGCGCGCTCCAGCGCCGCGAACACGCGGCCCCGGATCGCCGCCAGCTCCTCCGGCGTGCCCACGCCGGCGCGCGCGCGCAACTCCGCGAACGCCGTCTCGAGCTCTCGCGCCAGCGCGGGATTACGGGCCTGCACGTCGCCCTCCACCTGCTCGAAGGCGAGATAGGCGTCGAACGCCACCTTGTCGGAGCGCAGGGTCAGCGCCGAGTCCACCGCGCGGCGCACGGCGGCGAGGGTCGCCGCGGCAGCAGAGCCGCCGTACTGCAGCGTGGCGACGTACGCCGTCACCGCCCAGCGGTCCTCCTCCGACAGCGTCTCCCCGAACTCCGGCATGGCGGTGCCCGCCACGCCAATGAGGATCTTGCGGTAGATGTCCTGCTGGGTGACCGACCCCATCACCGCGAGATCGGCGAGGTTCGCCGGCGGGGGGCCCTCGACGGTCTGGGACTTCGATCCGTCGCCTCGACCCTGGTCACCGTGACACGAGGCGCACTGCTCCCGGTAGACCTGTCCGCCGCGCGCCAGGGAGGGCCGTCGCGTCGGGAGCGGGTCGAGCCCGCCCCCCGTGGCTGCGCTGATCGCTTCGATGAGCGCCCGCGCGGAGCGCTCGACCTCGGCGGGCGGCGCCAAGTGGTCGAGCAGCCGCCGGATCGCGCCGAGCTGGGAGTCGGCGCCCGCGCGCACCGCCGCAGGGAGCAGTGCCACGTCGAAGCGCGCCTGGTCGATGAACAAGCGCGCTTCATCGACTTCGTCCGGCTGGGTGATGCGGCCACCGGCGGGGGGCACGCCGAGCGTGTATTCCTTGGCGGCGAGCGAGGCTGCGGCCACCACCCGGCGGGCGACGCTGAGGGAGTCGGTCACCTGGCCGCTCGCGGCGTGTAGCGGCCCGACGGACAACACCAAGGTGACAAACAGCTTATGGCGAATGAGAATGATTCTCAGAAAGAGTCTGGACAAATTCTAGGCCGGTTGCTTCGGCAATGCAACTCGGAGGTTCAGTCGGTGATCGCCACGGCCATCGCAATCGCGGTGGCGTGGGTGTGGGAGAGGGACAGCAAGATGCGGGTCACGCCGAGCTCCTTCCCGCGGGCCGCGGCCTTCCCCGTCAGCACCACGTCAGGCCGCCCATCGGGGTGGCGGATCACTTCCGTGTCCCGCCACCCGATCCCCCGCGCCTCCTCACTCCCCTGCAGCGCCTTGTAGACCGCCTCCTTCGCGGCGAGCCGCACCGCGACGTGCTCAGCGGGGTGCGCCATCTCCTCACAGTAAGCGCGCTCGGCGGGAGTGAGCAGCCGCTCGAAGACATGGCTCCCCCGCTCCTCGAGCATCTTGGCCACCCGGGCCACCTCCACCAGGTCCACGCCGACGCCGACCGCGGGCATCAGGGCCTCGTCACGAACAGGCGCCGCAGGAAGCGCCGGCCGTCCACGTCCACGACCACGATGTACGCCCCGTTCACTACCGGCCGTCCCCCCCCTGTGAGGTCCCACACGTACTCGTTGTTGGGCGGCGTCACCGTCGCGGCCACGAGGCGGCGCCCAGTGTAGGTGTAGATCCCCACCAGCGCGGCTTGCATTCCTAGGGGCCACGCGATGACGACCTGATTGCCTCGCACCGGGTTTTCCGACACTTGCGCATCGCCCACCAACGGGACGCTCTGGAACGCGGCGGTCGAGTCGCTGGCGAACCCCACCACGTCCACAGACCAGGCAAACCCTTGCGACACGAATCGCACCCGCGCGCCCGTCGCCCCGGCGGCCGCCGGGAGATCGACCCGCACCGGGTACCAGCTCGAGCCGTCCCCCACGAACACCGCGACGTCGCTCCACGTGGTGCCGCCGTCGGGCGAGAATTGCACGATCCCGCGCTGCTGCGGCGCGAACGTCGTGCCCGAGTGCCGGGTCCAGAAGTGCAGCCAGATCCGGCTCCGCCCCGCGATGCTCGTGACGGGCGACGTCAGCGTGTCGGTCGCGCTCGTGGTCCACGCCCAGCTTCCCGCGGCGGCGGCAGGAGTGCGGGCCCAGCCGGTCCAGCCGACGTCCGTGTCCTCGGCACCGGCCAGCGTGAGGAGCTCGGCGGCGACGCCGAGGCCGTCGGCGCGGAGCGCGCGGGCCGTGTCGGTGCGCAGGTCGGTACGCCAGGAGTTCCGGATCGTCCCGCGCCACAGCGAATCGCCCTGGGCGCTGCGCGTCACCGTCGAGCCGGTCGCGGTCTTCACCGAAAGTGACAGCGGTTGCGGCGTCGCGGCGGCGAGGCTCAGCCGACTCTCGGGCCACAGCGACTCGAACCGCGGGCCCGCGGGCGTGAGCCCCGACGCCCCTTGGGCGGTCTCGAGGTTCCCCGCGGCGGCGATCACGCTCACCGCGAACGGCAGGTTGTCGCGGAACACGCGCTCCACCAGCGCGCTGTCGTCGGGGAATACGAAGTGGTAGTACAGCCCGGAGTCGGGCGTGCAGCAGCCGCTCGTCAGCTCCGGCGTGAACGTGATCGTGCCGTGCGCGCGGTAGGCCCACTCGGTGTACTCCCCGTTTGTCGGATAGAGGTTCCAGCCGGGGCCCGGGTGATAGTACGTCAGGCTCGAGAAGGGGACGCTGTCGCGCACCGCGGGCTGGAGGTCGGTTCCCGCCAGCGCCTGGAACAGCGTGAGGTCGGGAGCGAGCTCGCCGGCGCGGAACCCGTACGGGTGCAGGACGAGGCCGCTGAACGTGTGATAGGAGACCGCGAGCACCGGCGGGTGGGCGGCGTGGAAGCTCACGATCGCCTGGGTCTCCGGCTCCGACGCGGGGCCAGCTCCCCGGTACACCTCCGAGCCGGGCGTGGGACTCGAGCCCGCGTTGTCGAGGCCCCAGAAGGCCGGATAGTTGCGGTTCGGATCGACGCCGAAGCTGCCGTCGGCGTTAGGGCGGCGGTTCTTTCGCCACAGGCGGCTGGCGGTGAACGTGTACTGGTAGCCATCGGGGTTCTCGACCGGGATCACCCAGATGTCGCGTGCGCCGAGCAGCGAGCGCGGCAGCGAATCGGCGATCCAGCGGAGCAGTTTCATCGCCATCTCGGTGCTGACCCACTCGCGGGCGTGGTGGGTCGCCATGAACAGCACGTTGGGGCGGGAGGGCGAATCGCTGCCGTTGCCGATCTTCACCGCGAGGATCGGCCGGCCCTCGATCGAGTTCCCGATCGAGTCGAGGTGGAAGATCGTGTCGGCCGCGGTCCAGGCCTGGAGCGTCGCGCGGATCCCCACCCCCGGCTTGTCGAAGGAGCGGTACACCTTGAAGGTGTCGGCGGCGAGGGCGGCGGCGAATCCGGGCGCCGGCGCCACGCGGAGCCCCTGGCGCCGCAGCAGGCCCTCGGTCCGGTCATCCACGACGATCACCGCGTGGAGCACGCCGGCGATCTCCCGCACCGCCGCCACCTCGAAACCCGCGCGTGCGAGGGAATCGAGCCCGGCCCGTCCCGAGACGGGCACCTGGGCCATTCGCAGCTGCGCCGCGACGGGGGGCGCCGCGGAACAGAGGGAGACGAGGGCTAGAAGCCCAGCCGCTGAGCGAGCCATGGAGGCGCGGGAAGGTAGCCGCCCAGCACGAGGCCGAGCCAGACGAGGGCCACAGCGAAAGGAAGCCACAGGGCGAACACCGGCCAGAGCGGCGGCCGCCACGCGGCGATGTCGGCGAACTCCGGCGCCCAACGCCGCCGCTCCTCGTCCACCGCCCCTTCGAGCGCCAGCCACGCGGCCTCGAGCCGGCGCGCCGCGGTTCGCAGCGCCTCCTGCCAGGCACCGTGGGCGTCCTTGTCGAGCACGCTGGCGTCGGCCACCCGGGCAGCGGCGGCGTCGAGCTCGTCGAGCGCGGCCATGAACCGGCCGCCGCCGGTGGCGAGCCGGGCCGCGATCGCGCGCTTCTCCGTGCCGGAGAGCAGGCGTTGCCGCCAGCGCCGCCGCGGCATCCGCATCCGGCGCCCCGTGAATTCGATCTCGCGGCCGAGCGCGTCCGCCACCCGCTCGGCCGCGCGGCGCACGGCGCGCTCCCACGCGTCGGTCCACGCGGCACGGCCCATGGCCGCGAGCACCTGGTCGCGCTCCTCGCGCATCGCCGCGACCCGGCCCTCGCCGCCCAGCTCCAGCACCCGGGTCGCCAGCTCCTCACGGATGTCTTCGAGCGGCACCCAGGGCTCGGCCAGGCGGCGCGGCACGATCAGCCGGCCGAGCGACGGGGCTAGCTCCGGCACGCGGAGCGGCATCGGGATCTTGAGGGGGGCGGACATCACGGAGCGGCGAGCTCGGCGCGGCGGCCGGTGCGCTGCTCGTACACCCGGATAAAGTACGGCAGGGATTCGGGGAGGAAGCGCTCGCGCGGCAGCCCGGTCGCGGCGATGGCACGCTCGATCGCGGCGGGCTCTCCCTCCACCTCGAGCAGGGTGTCCATCGCCGGGTAGCGCTCGAGGCGCAGCACCGCCCCGCCGAGACGGTACTGGGTGATCGTGCGGTCGATGCGCAGGGCAGTCTCGAAGCCCAGGCGCTCGAGCAAGGCGATGCTCTCGTCGGGGTCGGCGACCCTGGTCTCCAGCTCCTCCCGATGCCGGTAGGCGCCGCGAGCGCTCACCGGTCCCTTCCAGGCGAGCACCCCGTACGCCGCGCCGCCGTCCGCGGGGCGGTAGATCCGGAGCCGCAGCACCTCGTCGCGCGCCTCGAGCGCCCCCGCGCGGTCGTAGCGGCGGTCGATCATCTCGCCTTGAAAGGTCAGCTCCGCGCCCGCCGCCGCGAGCGCGCGCGCGAGGGCGTCCGGGTCCTCGACCCGCGCCTTGACCTCCAGCTCGTCCGTGGGAGCGGCACCGCTCACGCCCATCAGGCGAGAATAGCCGCGAGCACGGCCGCGGTGTCGCTCAGGTCGGGGAAGACATGGGCCGCCCCCGCAGCCCTGAGCGCCGCGACATCGTAGAACCCCGTGGCCACCGCCACGGCGCGCGCGCCGATCGGCCGACCGCAGGCGACGTCCTCGGGCGTGTCCCCCACGATCACGACCCGTTCTCCCGCGAACGCGCGGCCGGTGCGTGCCCCGGCGCGACGCGCGGCCACGGCGGGCAGGTCCACGCGGCGGTGCGAATCGGAGCCGTAGGC
Organism: Gemmatimonadota bacterium; assembly: GCA_016177465.1. GTDB lineage: Bacteria > Gemmatimonadota > Gemmatimonadetes > Gemmatimonadales > GWC2-71-9 > JACOVF01. The sequence goes on along the minus strand of JACOVF010000111.1, from coordinate 18,724 downwards.
GCCGACCGCGAACCGCGCGGGATCGAGTCCCGCCGAGCGCAGCTTGAGCGCGGCGCCACGCTCCAGGTTCCCGGTAAGGAGCCCGACCAGCGCGCGGCGCGCCGCCTCGTGCGGCTCGAGCGCCGCGAGCAGCTCGCGCACCCCGGCCATCACAGTGGTCGTCTGGGTCGGCTTCGCCAGCTCGGCTTGGAGCAGCTCGACATAGCGGCGGCACACCGCCTCCACACGCGCCTCGCTCTCGGCGTCGGGGTGGGCGGCGAGCGCCAGCAGCTCGCGCACGATCTGGGGGTCCGTCTTGCCGTCGAAGCGGTGCCCGTGAATCGGCCCGGCGGTGCCCATCTCGTCCAAGAGGGCCTGCTGGATGGCGCGGCGGCCCGCGCCGTCGGTCCAGAGGAGGGTGCCGTCGATGTCGAACAGAACGAGCTTCATGGGGGAAAAGATAGACGGTTAGGCGGGCGGCGCACGGCGACCAACTGGCCGCGAAGCCGCCGGGCGTAGAGGGAATCGCCGAACAGGTCATCGCTCGCGACTCCGCCGCGGGACAGCGCCGCATGCACGATGCGCCCCGCCCCCGCCCAGATCGCGGTATGACTGACGCGGCCCTCTTCGGCGAAGTAGAGGAGAACGCCCGCCTCCCAGCCCCGGCCGCGCTCGGCGAGAGGCACCTCGCGGCCCTCGACCGACTGGAGATCGGTGTCACGCCGCAGGGCGACGCCGCGCGCGGCGTACACCGCCTGCACGAGGCCCGAGCAGTCCACGCCCCACTCGGTGCGCCCGCCCCAGAGATACGGGGCACCGGAGAACCAGCGCAGCGCCCATTCCGGCGCCGCGACGAGGCGCGCCTCGACGCCCAGCTCCGACGCGTCGCGCAGCACGCCGCCCGCGAGTTGGCAGACGCGCCCGTCCGCCGCCTCGAGCGCGCCGTCACGCCGCGGCGCCACCCGCGCGCCGATCGGGAGGCGCAGCTTCAGGTCGGAGCATTTCAATTCGGCGCCGAGGGAGCGCACCGTGGCGCGCGCAGTCCAGTCGTCGGCCCAGTCGGCGGGGCCGGTGGCGACGTAGCCCGCGTGCGTCCAGGCGTGGTAGCCGTCCGCGGCGCGCACGCGCAGCCAGCCGTTCATCTTTTGGAGCACGACGAGCGTCTCGCCGTGCAGCGCCTCGGTGACGCGCTCACCCTTGATCCCCGGGACAGACAGCAGCGGCGCGACGGCTGCGGTGACGATCGCATCGGTCTCCGGGGCGAGCGCGGGATCGGGGAGAGGCTGCAGATCGTCGAGGAGGCCGGCCTCGCTGGCGAGGCGGCGCACGGCGGCGAGTGCGTCGCGGCTCGTGGTGACGCCGGTGAGCCGGAGGCCACGACCTTCATCCGCGAGGGTCACATCGAACACGCCGAGGCGTCGGTCGGGAACCCACTTGCGGCGGAGGTCGTCGATGGAGCGGAGCAGCCGGTCGGTCATCGCGCTCCAGCCGGAATACGCACGGATCGCTCCACCGCTTCCGGCACCACTTGCGCCGCGAGCGCTTCGGCCTGGAGCAGCGAGGCCGGCTGCACCGCCGCGGTGCTGACCGCGAACACCACGTCGCCGTCGAACAGCGTGCCGAACGGCGTGATGCGGCGCGCCAGCGCGTCCCCCGCGGCGTGGGCGAGCGCCTCGAGGGCCAGGAGGTCGAGCGTCGCGTTCGTCGCGACGACGGCGAGGGTGGTATTCGTCTGCGGCGGCGCCCCCGCCCCGAGCCGGCCGAACGGCGCGCCGCCCTCGGCGAGATACTGCGCCGAATCGAGGAACTTGCCGTCGGGGCCGCGCGCCCCCGCGATGATCTCGCCGCGCCCGTCGCGCACGTCGCCCACGGCGTTGGTGACAACCAGTGCCCCGACCACTACGTCGCCCGCCCGCCGGGCCCAGGTCCCGATCCCGGCCTTCATCATGAACTGCGTCCCCGCCGCCTTGCCGACGGTGGCGCCGGTCCCGGCGCCCACCGACCCCTCGGCGACGTCGGTCGAGGCGGCATCGCACGCCTGCATCGCGTCTTCGGGCGTGGGCCACTTCGGCGGCTGTCCCGTGTTGCCGAAATCGAAGAGGACCGCGGTGGGGACGATGGGAACGACGCCCGCCGGGCCGACGGGGAAGCCGCGGTTCCGTTCGCGCAGCCAGCGCATCACGCCGTCGGCGGCGCCCAGGCCGTAGGCCGAGCCGCCGGTGAGCAGGATCGCGTCCGCGTGGCCCACCAGGTGGCGCGGGTCGAGCGCGTCGAACTCGCGGGTGCCGGTGGCCCGGCCGCGGATCGCGCCGGCGGCGCGCATCCCGCCCGGCGGCGCGAGCACCACGGTGCAGCCCGTGGCGCCCGCGGGGTCGGTCCAGTGGCCCACGGTGATCCCGGCGACGCCGGCGAGGTTGCGGCGGTCGGCGCTCATTCGAGCGCGAATGATACCTCGGCTTGCTCGCCTTGTGGAGGGCGCATACGTTCCAGCGCCATGAGCGAGCCGCAGCCGAGCCAGTCAGGTCCCTCGCCAACCACCGTACTCGTCGTGGACGACGAGGACGGGATCCGTCATGCCCTCGACCGCTTCCTCACGCGCCTCGGCTACCGCGTGGTGCAGGCGGCCAGCGGTCCGGCGGCGCTCGTCGTGATGGAGCGAGAGCAGCCGATAGCGCTCCTCTCCGACATCCGGATGCCGAACATGACCGGGGTGGAGCTGGTGCCCAAGGTGCTGGCGCACGACCCGGACGTGGCGATCATCATGCTCACCGCGATCGACGAGCCCCGCACCGCCATCGAGTGCCTGAAGCTCGGCGCCTACGACTACCTCATCAAGCCGGTGGACCTGGACGAGCTGGAACTGTCACTCCAGGGCGCGCTGCGCGCGCGGCAGCTCGAGATCGAGCGGCGCGAATTGGAGCAGTGGTTGGCGCGGGAAGTGGCGGTGCGCACGCGCGAGCTGGAGGAGAAGACGGCGGCGGTCGAGGAGATCGCGCTGACGGCGCTGGCGGCGGCGCCCGACCGGCCGGACCAGGTCAAGCGGCTGGCTGACGAGATGGGGATCCCGGTGGCGGAGGTGGCAGCGGAGGTGGCGAAGCGGCGGGGTTAGGCGCTCCCCGCCTTCGCCTTCTCCTCACACGCCTTGCACCGCGTCACGCCGCGGAAGGTGCAGATCAGGCAGATGAACGTCCCGCAGTCCGCGCAGGGATAGCCCTCCGAGGCCCGTTCCTCGTTGCCGCAGTAGCGGCAGATCATCCCGTCGTGTTCCTTGAGCTGCGGCTTGTCCACCATAGGCGCCTCAGAGGTCGAGCCCGTAAGCCTTAATCTTATTGATCAGCGTCGCGCGCGAAATACCGAGCTCCGCCGCGGCCCGGGTGCGGTTCCCGGCGTGGTGGCGCAGCGCCCGCTCGATCTGCTGCCGCTCCACCTCGGCCAACGATAACGGTTGGTAGCGCCGGTCCCCCGACCGGCGCTGCAGCATCTCCCCTGGAAGATGCTGCACCCCGATCTCCGGTAACCCCCGGGACAGGATCATCGCCCGCTCCAGGACGTTGTGCATCTCGCGCACGTTACCGGGCCAGGGGGCATTCAAGAGCCGCTCGAGCGCCTCGCTGGTGAAGGAGGCGGGGCACCCCGGCAGCTCGCGCGCCAAGGTGGCCATGATCCGGGTGAGCAGGGCCAACCGGTCCTCGCGCGAACGCTCGCGCACGGCGGGCAAGTGGAGCGGCATCACGCTGAGGCGATAGTACAGGTCCTCGCGAAACCGCCCCGTTTTCGTGTCGCTCAACAGGTCGCGGTTCGTCGCGGCGACGAGCCGCACGTCCGCTGTCAGCTCGCGCGTCCCGCCGAGGCGCCGGAAGGTCTTGTTCTCGAGCACCTTCAACAGCTTCGGCTGCAGCTCGACCGCGAGCTCGCCGATCTCGTCCAGGAAGATGGTGCCGTGGTCGGCCAGCTCGAACAGCCCCTGCTTCCGCTCTTTCGCATCGGTGAAGGCGCCCTTCTCGTGGCCGAACAGCTCGGAGTCGAGGAATGTGGCGGAAAGCCCGCCGCAGTTCACCTCGACGAACGGCCCCTTGGCCCGCGGGCTCAGGTCGTGCATCAGCTGAGCCACCCACCCTTTCCCCGTGCCGCTCTCGCCGGTCAGAAGGACCGTGGTGCGCTCGCTCGCGGCGAGGAGCCGCACCTGGTCGGCGAGGTGGCGCATCGGGAGCGACACGCCGAGCGAGTCGAGCGGATCCCCGTCTCCCTTTCGTCCTTGCAGGAGCATGTTCTGGCGCCGCAACCGCACCTTTTCTCCCACCCGCGCGGCCGCCGCCGCGAGATGCACCATGTCGGCGGGCTTGGTGAGAAAGTTCTCGGCGCCGAGCTGCATCGCGCGCACTGCGGTCTCGATGTCCCCCTGGCCGGTGAGCAGGATGACGGCACCGCCCTTGGCGCGCAGTTGCTCGAGCGCCTCCAGTCCCGGCAGGTCGGGGAGCTGGAGGTCAAGGATCACGACGTCGGGGTGGAGGCGGTCGAACGCTTCAAGCCCGTCCTTGGCGGTGGCTTCGCGGGCCACTTCCCAGCCGCTGCGCTCAAGGTACTCCCCCACCGCGCGCAGGATGTCGGGATCGTCGTCGATGAGCAGCAGGCTGTCAGCCATGGGTGGCTCCGGGTGAAGGCGGTGGCGCGGTCTCTGGATCCACGAGCACGGTGAGGGCGTGCGGCACCAAGCGGGCCTCGAACGGCGTCTCCCCCTCCACCTCGCCGTCGAGCTGGACGGCCCGCGGCGCGCCCGCCTCGACCGCGACGCCGACCGAGCGACCGCGCCCCGTCCACAGGCGGCCGCTCCCGACGCCGTTCGCGGCGCCGCGCAGGAGGCGCAGGAACGCAGCGACGCTCGCGATGACGCCGTCGGCCGCGAGCGCCACGACGTCGAACCAGCCGTCGTCGGGAACGATCTGCCCGCCGAGACGCAAGAACGGCGGGATCAGCTCGCCGCAGTTCATCACCAGCACCATCGCCGCGGGCACCCGGCGCACCTGGCCGTCCACGGTGATGCGGTGCACCGCGCTCGTCACCCTCGGCAGCGCAGTGAGTGCGCGCCCGACGTACGCCGCCATCTTCCACCGGCGCTTGGCCGCCGACTCGGTGCGTCGCATCAGCTCGGCGTCGAACCCGGCGCCGCAGCACACGGCGAAGTAATGCGTGCCGTCGGCACGCTCCACCGCGCCCAGGTCGATGGGGCGCGGGCGGGCCTTGAGGAGGGCGCGGGCCGCCGCCACGGGACGGCGCGGCAGACGCAGGTTCCCCGCGAGCAGGTTGCCGGTGCCGCCCGGGATCAGCCCCAGCGGGATCCCGCTCCCCGCGATCGCCGCGGCCACCTGCATCGCAGTCCCGTCGCCGCCGTAGGCCACGAGCACGTCGAACCCCTGCCCCTTCGCCTCCTCGGCGAAGCGTCGCGCATCCCCCGCCCCGCCCGTCGCGAGCACGTCCACGACCCAGCCGCCGCGGCGGAGGGTCTCGCGGACCGCCGTGACCGCACGCGCCTCGGTGCGCGCGGCGACGGGATTGGTGATGAGCAGGGCGCGCGTCATCAGTAGCGCCGCTCCCAGAACAGGTCGAGACCGAGCTGCCGCTGCACCTTGGTGTTCTGCTCCGTGAGGGGGTCGCCGCAGCTGCGCACCGGCTCGAAGCTGGCCTCCGTGCGCCACTCCGAAGAGAGGCGGAACTGCAGGCTCGCGCCGAGCGTGTTGCGCGCGCTCACGTTGCGCCCCTGGCAGAAGCCGGCGTTCAGGCCCAGGAACGTCTTACGGCCGATCTGCCACCCGGCGGCGAACAGCGCGCCGGAGAAGGGGTCGTTCGGGTTGCCGGGGCGAATCTCGACGTAATCGAGCGGCACCCCCAGGTCCGAGACGAGCGTGCGCTCGAGCTCGCCCGACAACAGGCTCGCCACGGTGCTGCGCAGCACGGCCGTCTGGTTCGACAACGCCCCCTGATCCCCGGCCAGCTCGAAGCTCGGCCTCCCGAACAGGAGGTAGGAGATGACCTCGGTCTGCGACAGCTGCTGCCGCTCCGCCGTGAGGCGGAGACGGGGCACGAGCAAGGTGCCGCCGATGTGGGCGATGATGGTGATGTCGTCGGTCGCGCGCTGGGTCGGCCCCGGCAGGGGGTGCACGACGTGCCGCGCCTCGATGTTCAGCTCGGCGTCGAGGTCGGGCGTGCCGAAGTAGCGCACCGTCCCCTGCGTGACCACGAACTCGCGCGTCACCGGGCCCACCACGAGGCGGTACGTGCCGCGCGGCGCCTGCAGTGTGCCGCTCAGGCGATAGGCGTCGCGCTCTTTGCTCACGGCGACGGTCCCGGTGAGCTGGATGTTGGCCTCCGTGGACCGCAGCCAGACGTCGCTGCCCATCGCGAGCTGCAGCCCTTGGATGCGGAGGCTGTCGAGGACGCGGCTCTCGAACTGAGGGCCGAGGCGCTGGCGGCGGATCGCATTCGCGAGCGAAGTGTCGATCAGACTCTGCACCCAGGGCTCGTCGAGGTTCACGACCCGCTTGGTGACGAGGTCCGCGAAATAGAGTTCGCCGCTGGTGACCGTGCCCTGCCCGGATAGTGTAGCGCCGAACACGGGGCCCGTGAGGGTGAGCCGCCCGCTCGCCGTGACGCTCAGGTAGTTGCGCAGCTCCAGCGCCTTGAACTCGGTCGCTCGGATTTCGAGCGCGAGCACGGGGGTCATGGGCCGGTCGAGCCGGACGAATCCGGTCACCTCGGCGCGCCCCGGCCCGCTCCGAGCGCGCAGCGTGTCCACCCGGATCGTGTCCCGGGAGAAACCGAGCCGGCCATGCACCTCCTCGTAACGCACATTGAGGGCGGGGATCGTCGCAGCGGCGCCCGCGAGGCGCAGCCCGCCGCGCAGCACCGGCGCGTCCCAGGTGCCGCCGATCCCAAAATCGGCGTACAGGTCGCCCCGGACCTGGCCCACCAGCGGGGTGAGCGCCTCGAGCACCGAGAGATCCACGCTGTCGGCTGTGACGCGGACCGAAAGGGTGTCGGGAAGCTGGCGCCGCGCCACCGGCACCAGCGCGAGGTCCAGCGGCAGTTGCGCCGAAACCGCCAGGATCTGCTGGCCGCCGCGCACCAAGTTCAGCTCGGCCCCGAGCCGGCGGTCGCGGTGATGGAGCGCGCCGTTCACGAGCGGCGTGCGGAACGCGCCGAACGAGCCGTCGGTGAGCGCGAACGAGCCCGTGTAGACCGGCTCGGCGCGCGTGCCGCTGAGGCCGAGGCTGGCGTTGAACCGCCCACCGATGCCGACGGTGTCGTACTCCAGCAGCGCGTACAGCCCGGCCAGCGGGAACCCCTCCACCTGGACACCGGCATCCGCCCGGCCCCGGGTAGGCAGGTCGCCGTGGAGCGTCAGTCGGCTCCGGCCGTCCGCGCTCCGGAGGGTGAGCCCGGAAACGCCGGCGCTCGAGTCGCTGAAGCGCAGTTCCGCCGGCCGCTCCAGGAACCAGACGCCGCCCGGGATCAGGACGGCGACGGAGTCGACCCCCACCGCCGTGCTGTCGCCCTGCTGCGCGAACCAGCCACCCGCGATGAAGGCGCCGAGGTCACCGATGCGCGAGCGGGCGAACCAGGTGAGGGAGTCGCGCGCTCCGCGAGCCCGCGCTTCGGCCGCGCCGAAGCCGAGCCGGCCGCGACCCAGGGAATCGAGCGTGACCGTGACGTCGAAGGAGCGCGCCGGGTCCGGCAACAGGGAAACGCGCGCCTCGCCCGCTGTGACGCTCCATCCGCGCCAGCGGAGCCGCTTGCCGGTCACCCGCGCCGCCAGCCCGAGCGAATCGAGCGAGCCATCCAGTGTCAGCGTCGCCCGCGCCGCGCCCGTCAGTGCCTCCCCGGTATCCGAGGCGTCGGCGTGCCTCCCCGCGGCCCAGGTGACGAGTGAGTCGAGGGAGCTGAGGCTGTCGGCGTCGAGATTGAGTGTGAGTGTCCCCCCCGCGGAGCGCGTCCAGCCGATGGTTCCCGAGCCCGTGGCGATGAGGCCCGGCTGGGTGATTCGCAGCGAGTCGAGCACGAGGCGGCCATCCGCGAACCGGACCGCGGCCGCGCCGCCGTCGAGCGCCGAGCCGGCGAAGAGCGACGGCGCGAGCGTCGCCGTGACGCTGCCGACGGGCGCGGCGGCGCTGTCGGCGCGGACTGAGGCGGTGGCCGTCAGCGTGAGCCGGGACGACGGCCCCCGCTCGAGCCAGCGCCGCAGGTCCAGGTCGGTGGTGCGGAGGATGAAGTCGCGCGCCCCGTATACCGGCGGAACCAGCGTGAGCACGCCGTCGGCGCGGACGCGGCCGCCACGCCCACCCGCCGTGACGTCGCCGTGGGTCTCGAGCGCGGCCAACGTGCCGTCGAGCCGGATCGTCCCCGCGAGTGCCGCGGCGAACGGCAGGCCGGGGAAGCTGCCCCGCAGCCCCTCGAGCGACAGAGAGTCCACCGAAACGTCCGCGAACACGCCGAGGGTGTCGGTGCGGCTATCGAGCCGCAGCACGCCGCGAAGGAGGCTCGCTCCTTTAGGATCGCGGTGGCGCAACGTCCCGCTGAACTCCGCGTTGGTATACGGCCCCGTCAGCGTGCCCGCGCCGTCGAGCACCCCGTTGAGCGCGAACGCAGGCACGAGCCGCCGCACGGTGCCCAGGTCCACGGTGGCCGCCTCGACCGCGAACGGCCGGAACGCGAGCCCCTCGGCGTCGAGCAGGTCGACCGTGCCCTTCCCGCGAATCCGGGCCTCCGGCCGGCCGGAGACGAGCGAGTCGCGGAACGCCCAGTCGATATCCAGCTCGAGCGCGTGGACCGGCCCGTCGACCACCGTGTGGCCCTCGAGCCGCCCCGCGAAAGGCAGGGTGTCGAGGAATGGGCGCGCGAACTCGAGGTCGAAGTTGACCGCGGCGAGGTCCCCCTGCTGCAACCGCACCAGCCCGGAGTCGGCGAGCGAGAACGCCGTCACCTGGCCGGAGAGCAGTCCGCCTGCGTAGGACAGGTTAAGCGGATCGAGCCGCACTTCGAGCACTCGGCCGCCGTGGGAGCGGAGCTGTGCCGCGCCGCGCAACACCGACCCGCTGGGGAAGCGTGGATCCACCCACCACAGGTCGCGCAACGTCGCCGAGTCGGCCACGACGTCAAGGTCGTAGAGCAGCGTGTCCTTCGGCCAGTAGAGCCGCCCCGCCACGGCGAGAGCCGAGCCCGGCAGCCCAACTCGCTCCAGGTCCATCACGAGCGAGTCGTCCACGACCGTCACTCGGCCAGCGAGGTCGCGCAGCGTGACCGCGGGGTCGGAGATCTCCACCGCCAACCGGGTGACGTCGGCGCGGATCCCTCGCTCCCGCGGCGAGGAGATCCGCAGTGACGCCAGGCGGGCGTCGAGGTATTCGAACCGCCGCACCCGGCGGCGCCCGTCGCCGCCGAAGGCATCGATCTCGAGCAGCGAGTCGCCGGCGCTCGGCCGGTCCTGAAGGCGGAGGAACAGCGTGCCGTCATCGATGCGCACGTTGCGGAACACGATCAGCCCGGGGGGGCCACTCGGGCGGGTCGTGTCCTTCACGCCGAGCTTCAGCAGGTCCTCGAGGTTGAGCCGGCCGTTGGCGTGCTGCACGATGTTGATCGTCGGCCGACTGAGGCGCGCCTCCTGCAGCACGATCCGCCCCGCCGCGAGGTCGAACGGGTTATAGTGCAGCTCGGCGCGCGGCAGCCAGGCCACGAGCGACGTATCGGCGTCGTACAGCCGCACTTCCGTGAGCACCACCCCGGTGAGGAGCGAGCCGCGCACGTCGCCGATCTCGACCCGGCCCGCCACGACGCCGCTCAGCGCGCCAGTCGCCGCCTTGGCGAGCAAGGCGCGGCCCGCGCCGGTGCCGGTGAGCGATGCCATGGCGCCCAGGAAGCAGGCCAGGAGCCCGGCCAGGAACCAGAGGATGGCGCCCAGCGAGCGGCGCACCATCAGAACGCCTGCCCCACCGCGAACTGCAGCACCAGGCGTCGGAAGAACCCGTCCGGCGTCCGCGGGTTCTTCGGATAGCGGTCGCATTGCCCCGAACTCGTGCAGTGGATCCGCGTGATGGTCGAGTCCGTTTGGAAGAGCAGCGGCCCCGACTCTGGGGCGTAGCCGTTGTAGGCGACGTCCAACCGTACGGGGCCGAGCGGCGTGGCGAACCGGACGCCCACCCCGGGCGTCACGCGAACCCCCTTCACCGACACGAGCTCCTCCCCCCGCTCCCACACCTGCCCCACGTCCACGAACAGTCCCAGCCGCATCCGTTGCGGGAACACCGGCGACGGCAGCCGCAGCTCCGCGTTCAGCACGAACGCCGAGTTCCCGCCGGTGGGCACAGTGCGCGCGTCTTGATAGAGGGTGTCACCCCGGGCCAACGCGACGGAGTCGAGCCGTGCCGTGTCGCTCGTGACCCAGACCCGTGGACCCAGCTCGTTACGCCCGTAGCCGCGCACCGAGTTCGGGCCCCCCCCGTAGAAGCGCTGTTCCGGCGGAACGAAGTTCGCAGACTGCCCCGAGAGTGTGATCTTCTGCGGCAGGATCGTCCCGCTGCGCACCCGCCAGGCGAACACCGCCCGCCGCCCAATCGGATGGTAGCGGGCGATTTCCAGCTCGCCGCGGTTGAACTCGTAGAACGGGTCGGAGCCGACGACGCGGGAGGAGTGCATCAACGTCGCGGTGACGACGCTGCCGGCCGTCGGGTCGAGCGGCGAGTTCACGCGGTCCCGCACCACGGTCGCGGTCAGCGCCGCGAAGGTCCGGCGGTTCGCCAGGAAGACCTGGTCGCTGTCGGCGCAGGCGCGGAAGATGCTGCAGTACACCGCGGGGAGCGCCGTCGTGCGCCCCACCGAGTAGCCGTAGCCGAGGCTGAGCGGCAGTCCGCCCCGTGCGTTGAAGATCACCCCCAGGTTGAAGCCGACCGCCTGCCGAGTGTAGGCTCGCAGCTCCGAGCGCCGTTCCACGAACACTCCCAGGGCCGTGGCCTGGCGCACGCCGGGAAACGCCGGCTGTTGCAGCGTGACGCCGAGCGAGTAGTCGAGGGTATCGGAGGTGGGATCGGTGCGAAGCGCGCGGCACAGCGTGTTGCGGAACCCTGCGTCCGCGGGGAACCCCGCGCCGAGTTTCGACAGCCGCCCGGTGATGTCGAGCGCCCGCGCGCCGCCCAGGAAGTTGTTGGCTCCCCACCCCGCCTGCAGCCGGAAGCACTCCACGCTGCCGTATCCCGTCCCGACCCGGACCCGGTGACGCGGGCCCTCCTCGACCTGCACCAGGATGCGCACCGTGGAGTCGCCGGCGGAGCCCGGCAGCGAGTCCACCAGCAGCACGTTGGCGGAGCGGAAGACGCCCAGGCCGTACAGCTCGCGCTGGCTCCGGTACAGCTGGCTCTGCCGGTAGACGCCGCCCGGCCGGATCGGGAGGATGCGCCGCACCGTGGCGGTGTCCACGTCGCGCAGGCCTTCGATCTCCACCGCGCCGATCCGCATTCGTCGCCCAGGTACTCCCTCGAGCGCTACTTCCGCCCGGCGCCGCTCGCCCTCGGCCTGGAACGACCGGTAGACGTCGGCGTACGGGAACCCCAGGTTCCGCAGCCGGCTGTGCACCGTGTCGGAGGACGCCTGATAGAGAAACCGATTGAAGGGATCGCCGATGTGCAGCGGCAGATCGTGCCGCAGCGCCGCCGTGTCGAGCACGGAAGCGAGGCCGAGCAGATCGAACCGCGCCACCCGCACCGGCTCGCCCTCGTGAATCCGGAACCGAACGAACGCGTCTCGCGCCGTGCGCCGCACCACGGTGTCCACCACGGCGTTCATGTAGCCGCTCTGCCGGTACAGCAGGATGAGCCGGACCACGTCGCGCCGCAGCTCCAGCTCGTCCAGATAGCGCTTCTCCCCCAGCCCGATCCAGCGCACCCACCAGTAGCGCGCCGCCCAGCTCGAGGCCGAGGTGGCTATGGCCGTGCTCAGGGTGTAATCGTCGATGGCCCGGTTACCCTCGAACGACAGATCCCGCACCACCCGCTGCTGTACCTGCTGCGCGGCAAGGGAGGTTCGGGCCGCCGCAGTCACGGCGACGAGCAGGAAGAGCAGCGCGGGACGCAATTGACGGGAATTGGCAACTCCCGTATGTTGCGTCACTTCCGTCCCACTGTCAACCTTTTCGACACCATCGGAATGCGTTTTCTGCAGCTGTTCGCCCCGCTCGCCCTGATCCTTCCGGCTGCCTGCGGCGAGTCTCGATCGGGCGCGGTGCTGGCGTACTACGAGACCTACGACCCGCGCTCGCTCGACCCGGCGCTTTCGACCGACGTGCCGACCGGCGAGATGGCGACGCTCGTGTACGACGGGCTGACGCAGTTCGATGCGAACGGCAACCTCCTTCCCGGCCTCTCCGACCGCTGGACGGCGGAGCGCGACGGCCGACGCTACGTCTTTCACCTGCGGCCGGGCGTGAAGTTCCACGACGGCCGACCGTTCCGCGCCGAGGACGTGCGGCAGAGCTTCCTCCGCGTGCTGAGCCCGGCGACGCGAGGCGGCCGTGCGTGGCCGCTCTTCCCGATCGCTGGCGCGCAGGCATTCGCGGGCGGTACGGCGCCGGAGGTGGCCGGGATCGACGTGCTGGGCGACACCGCCGTCGCCTTCGAGCTGGTCGAGCCGCTGGCGGTGTTCCCCAGGTTCCTCGCGATGCCGGTGGCGTCGATCGTCCCGACCCCCGCGCCCCCCGACCTGGCGGAGCATCCCGTCGGCACGGGGCCGTGGCGCCTCGTCGCGTGGCTGCACGACGACTACCTGTTGTTCGCGAAGCATCCTGCGTACTGGGGGACGGCACCCGCAGCGGACACACTCTCGGTGCGGATCATCCCGGAGCCGCTGACGCAGGCTGCGGAGTTCGAGGCCGGCCGCCTGTCAGTAGTCGAGATCCCGTTCAGCGAGACGCGGAAGTGGGAGGCCGAGCATCCCGAATGGCTGCAGCGAAAGCCGGCGCTGCGCATCACCTACGTCGCCCTCAACAACCGGCGCGGGCCCTTGAGGGACCCGCGCGTGCGGCAGGCGATCAACCACGCCGTCAACGTCCCCGAGATCCTGCGGACGATCTGGGGCAGTCGCGGCATTCGCGCCCGCGGCGCCATCCCGCCGACGCTGCCGGGTGGAGATACGACGCGCGCCGCGTACGACTACGACCCGACGGCAGCGAAGCGACTGCTCGCCGCCGCAGGCTATCCGAACGGCCTCGCCCTTCGGCTCTGGCGGACGGGCACCAATGTCGCGCTGGGCCGGGTGTGCCAGGCGATCCAAGCAGACCTGGAGAAGGTCGGGATCCGCGTCGAGATCGTGGTGCGCGACGCCTCGAGCCAGCGGGAGGCGGCGCGCAAGGGCGTAGCGGACATGGCGATCCTCGACTGGTGGGCCGACTATCCCGACGGCGACAACTTCCTCTATCCCTTGTTTCATTCGGCGAGCTTCGGCCCCGGCGGCAACTACGCTTTTTACTCGGATCCGGTCACCGACTCCCTCATCCTCACGGCGCGGCGCACGCTCGACGACGCCACGCGGACAGCCCAGTACCGCGAGATCGACGAGCGTGTCTTTCGCGCCGCGCCCTGGCTGTACTTGTGGTTCCCGGTGGACCTGTGGGCGAAGCACCCGTCGGTCGAGGGGTGGGAGATCCCGGTAATCTTCACCGGCCAGCGCTGGACGGGAGCGCAGCGCGCCCCGTGATCCGCATGCTCGGGCGCCGGCTCCTGCTCACGCTGCCCACGCTCGCCGGGGTTCTGGTCGTCGCTTTCCTCCTGCTGAACGTCGTCCCCGGCGACCCTGTGTCCGAAATGGTGGGCGAGCGCGCGGACTCCGCGACCATCGCCCGGCTCCGCGCCGAACTCCACCTCGACGACCCACTCCCCGTCCAGTTCGGTCACTACGTGTGGGGCGTGGTCCGGGGCGACCTCGGTCGCTCCTACATCACGGGCCGGCCCATCGCCCAGGACCTGGCCGAGCGGTTCCCCAAGACCCTCGAGTTGGCGCTCGCGGCGATGACGCTCGCGGCGCTGTGCGGCATCACCCTCGGCGTCCTGGCAGCGGTCGGGCCCGGCGGCGCCTTCGACCGGCTCGCGATGCTGGTGTCGTACCTAGGCGTCTCATTCCCGGTCTACTGGGTGGGGTTGCTGCTCATCCTGTTGTTCGCCGTGGCCCTGCAGTGGCTGCCGCCGTCTGGCTCCGGAGGCCTCGCCTACCTCGTGCTGCCGGCGCTGACGCTCGGGATGCGCTCGATCGCCTTCCTCGCGCGCATGACCCGCGGCGCGATGATCGACGTGCTACGGAGCGACTTCATTCGGACGGCCCGAGCCAAGGGGCTCTCGGAAGCGGCCGTGGTGGGCCGCCACGCATTCCGCAACGCGCTGATCCCGGTGATCACCGTCCTGGGCCTGGACGTCGGGAACTACCTGACCGGCAGCCTCCTGACGGAGACCATCTTCTCCTGGCCCGGGGTGGGGCGCTACGTCCTCACCGCCATCAGTAAGCGGGACCTCCCCGCGATCCAGGGCAGCATCCTGTTCATGTCGGTCGTGTTCGTGCTCGTCAACCTCCTGACGGACCTCCTCTATGCGAAAGCTGATCCTCGCATCGCTTACGATTAGCGCCGCGCTCTCACTGAAGTACTCCCTGTCGGTCGCTGCCCAAACGCCGGCGACGCAGACTCCTGTAGGGCGCACGACCCCGCTGCGCGGCTCGCTCGAGCGCCGGCTCACCACCCTGCTCGATCAGCCGCCGTTCAACCGCGCGAGCTGGGCGGTGGTGGTGACCGACGGGCGCGGCCGGGTGGTGTTCAACCGCAACAGCGACCGCTACGCCGTCCCGGCGAGCAACACCAAGCTCGTCGTGACCGCCGCGGCCGCGGTGCTGCTCCCCGCTGATTACCGCGTGACGACGAGCCTCTACCTGAACGGCGCCGTGGAGAGCGGCATCCTCCAGGGTGACCTCGTCCTCTACGGCCGCGGCGACCCCACGTTTTCCACGCGCTGCTATTCCGTGGACACCCTCGCGCTCGGCGCCTGCGATTCCTCGATGACCGCGTTCCGGACGCTCGCCGACTCGGTGCGCGCGCACGGCATCCGGCGCATTACCGGCAAGGTGGTGGGTGACGGGTCGTACTTCGAGCCGATGCTCGTTCACCCCGACTGGGGCGGGTGGGATCTCAACTGGTGGTACGCCGCGCCCGTCTCCGGGCTCGGGTTCAACGACAACAGCATCGACTTCCGGATCACCCCTGGCGACTCGGCGGACCGGCCACCGCTCATCTCGTGGTATCCCGACTTCGGGGTGTTCACGTTCGAGAACCGTGCCCGCACCGTCCCGGCCGACTCGGGGTCGACCATCGGCGACAACTTCTACCGCGTGCCCGGCACGTGGGACATCTGGGCGGAGGGAACGGTGGCGCTCGGGAGCGGCCTGCACGTCGAGAGCTTCGCCGTCCCCGACCCGAACCGCTTCGCGGCGCGGGCGCTCGCCATCGCGCTGATGCAGCGGGGCATCGCGATCGAGGGTGGGACGGCGAGTACGACCGACTCCCTCGCGTACCGCCACGCGCGCAGCGGCCCGGCGCTTGCCGAATACCGCGGCCGGCCGCTCGCGGACATTCTCTTCCCGATCCTCAACGTCAGCCAGAACACCTTCGCGGAAGCCCTGCTGAAGATCCTGGGGCGTGAGTTCCGCGGCGTCGGGTCCTGGGCCGCGGGGCTGGACGTGGAGCGGCGGTTCCTGATCGATTCGGTGGGGCTCGATTCCACCGCCTTCGGCCTCGCCGACGGCTCGGGGCTCTCGGCGAGCAACCTCGTCTCCCCCGCGGCCTTCGTCCGGCTGCTCGACTACATGCACCGCCACCCCAAGGCCGGGCCGTTCCTCGCCGCCCTGCCGCGCTCCACCCAGCCCGGCTCGCTGCGCCGCCGCTTTGTGGGCACGCCGCTCGAGGGACAAGTCGCCGCAAAGACGGGCAGCATCGCCCGGGTGAACACCCTTTCGGGCTACATCGAGCGGCCGGACGGAAAACGGTTCACGTTTTCGATCCAGGCGAACGCGCACTCCGTGCCGGGGCGAGAGATCCTGGCGCAGATCGACTCGATTGTCGTGGAGATCGGAAAGCCGAAATAAGTCGGTCAAGAACGGTCTAGGACGGTTCAAGGACGGTCAAGGTGATGGTGACCTCGCGACGTGTCGCGCTGACGATCGTTTGGATCGTGGCGTGCGGCGTGCGGGGCGGGATCCCCGGTCTCGCGCCCGATGCGGAACCCGCCCGGCCGCCCTCCGCCCACGCCGGCGGCCGCTTCGAGGGCGCTGCGCTTGGTTGGACCCTCGGTAGCGAAGTGCACCTGTTCGTCGCGGATAGCGACTTCGCCCGCCAGGTCTACCGCCGCGTGCTGCGGCCGGGCCTGGCCGGCGATGCCCCCGCAGGGCTCGACTCCGCCTTCGGCGCGCGGCACGTTCTCTCCCTCTCCGCCGACCGCATTCCGGCGCGCCGCCGGGACCCCGGCTATTTCGATGCAACCGTCCTGCACCGCGGCGGCGCCGTGCCCGTGGCGCTCGAGCTGATCCGCCTCCACCGGCCCGGCGACTGCAGCGCCCCCGGTGCCGTGACCGAGTTGGTGTACAGCTTCCCCCAGGCGGCGCTCCCCGCCGTGCCGCCGTCGCACAGCGCTGTCGCGGGGCTATTCCGGGCCCCGGCTTTCCTGCGCTCCGGCGCGGCCCCCCGGCCGGCACTCGACCGCGACGCGGCGCGCCGGCTCGCGGCGCGCGCCGCCGAAGCCGCAGAGCACCTCACTGCCATGTCGGCGGCACCCCGCGCCACGCCCCTCACCCGGCGCTTGGCCCTGGACGCCGACCTCGCCGCCGACGCGGCAGACGTCCTCTCCCTCCTCAACCCGGCCCGCTCCGCCGCGCCGTACGCCGTGGCCGTGCGCGCCCGGTTCCGCGAGCCGGACGGGGACACGGTGTTCGTGAGCGCCGTCGTTCTGACCGACACGGCGCTCACCCGACCGCACTGGGTGATGCGGCCCGTGCGGGCGCGGCTCGTGGGCGGCCTGCTCGAAGACGGGGTCCGCTACGTCCTTCGGGGCGTCGTCATCCATCCGCCATCGGAGCGGGAGCTGCTGCTCGTGGACCGCATCGCCGACGTGGAAGCAGAGCAGGCGCGGGCGCTGGCCATAGATCCCTGGGCCCGCCGTGTGGTGGCGGCCCAGCCGCTCGCCCTCCGCTGCCGCTGAGGCTAGGTTAGCCCGCGTGAAGATCTACACGAAGACCGGCGACGCGGGCGAGACCGGACTGTTCGGCGGGGGACGAGTGCCCAAGGACGACGCCCGCGTGGCGGCGTATGGCGAGGTGGACGAGCTGAATGCCGCGATTGGGCTCGCCCTCAGCCTCGACCCGCAAGGCTTTCAGCACACTCTGTTGCAAACGATCCAGCGGGATCTGTTCACGATCGGCGCTGAGCTGGCCACGCCGGATACGACCAAGCTCCACAAGGTGCTGCCAGGGCCGCCGATCGGGGACTCCGAAGTCGGAGCCCTCGAGACCGTCATCGACACGACCGAGGAACGGCTTGAGCCGCTCAAAAACTTCATCCTGCCGGGCGGGACCCCGAAGGCCGCGGCGTTGCATCTCGCCCGCACCGTCTGCCGCCGCGCCGAACGCGGTGTGGTGGCTCTGGCGGGTGGGACGCCGGTCTCGCCGGCGATCGTGCGGTACTTGAACCGCCTCTCGGACCTGCTGTTCGTGCTGGCCCGCGCCGCGAACTCCCAGGCGGGCCGCCCCGACATCAAGTGGTAACGGTTCGCGTCCCGATCCTGGAGCACCGAGACGCTTCCTATGACATCCTCATCGGCGCGGGGCTCCTGGACGAAGCGCCAGCGCTGCTCGCCCGGCGCTGCCCCGCCGAGCGCTACGCCGTGATCACCGATTCGCACGTGGCGAAACTGTACGCTGAACGGCTCGTTGCACATTGCCAAGACGCCAAGTTGCAAGCGGATGTGTTCAGCTTCCCTGCAGGCGAATGGAACAAGACGCGGGAGACCTGGGCGGCGCTGTCCGACCGGATGCTCGCTGCGCGGTGCGGGCGCGACGCGGCGGTCGTCGCCCTGGGGGGCGGCGTGGTCGGCGACGTGGCGGGGTTCGTGGCCGCGACATTCCTCCGTGGGCTTCCCTATGTCCAGATCCCCACGTCGCTGCTGGCGATGATCGACTCATCGATCGGCGGGAAGACGGGAGTGGACGCGCCGACGGGGAAGAACTTGCTCGGCGCGTTCCACCAGCCCCGACTCGTGATCGCCGACCTGGCGACGCTCGGCTCGCTCGCCCCGGTGCAACTCGCGGCGGGAATGGCCGAAGCCGTGAAGCACGGCGTGATCGCCGACCAGGCGTATTTCGAGTTCTTGGAAGGCGAGCAGCGGGCCATCCTGGCCAAAGATCTCGCGGCGCTGGAGCGTGTGGTGCGCCGCTCGGTCGAGATCAAGGCGCACGTAGTGGCCCAGGACGAGCGGGAGGCGGGCGTGCGGGCAGTGCTCAATTTCGGGCACACGATCGGCCATGCCATCGAGGCGACCACGAAGTTCGCAGTGCTCCACGGCGAGGCGGTGGCGATCGGGATGGCCTACGAGGCCCGCCTCGCTGAGACGCTGGAGGTCGCCGAGCGCGGCACCGCCGGCCGGATCAGGGGCCTGCTCGAGCGCTACGGGCTCCCGCTCGA
>JACOVF010000115.1 GCA_016177465.1 Gemmatimonadota bacterium | reverse complement strand
GCCCGGACGAAACCGTGCAGGGCGCCGTGGCAGACGTCGGGGGCCACTTCGTCCAGGAGACCGCCGCGTACTGGCGCGACTGGGTCCGCTCCCTGGCCATTCCCTTCGAATGGCAGGATGCGGTGATCCGATCGGGCGGGACCTGCGCGGCGGCGACTTCATCTTCCGCTACGTGGAGGGGGACGACTTCGGAAGGCTGGAGAACGCGTTCCTGGTCTGCACCTTCTGGTACATCAATGCGCTGGCCGCGATCGGGGAACGGGACGAGGCGCGCGCGCTGTTCGAGAACGTGCTCACCTGCCGCAACCGCCACGGTCTCCTCGCGGAGCACATCGACGCCGCGACGCGCGAGCAGTGGGGCAACTTCGTCCAGACCTACAGCATGGTGGGGCTCATCAGCTCGGCGATCCGCCTGTCCGTTCGGTGGGATCAGGCGTTTTGAAAAGGCCCGCCCCGCTCACCACCGACAAGGGATCAAGTGCGCAGCCGAACCGCCCGATTGAATAGTGGGCAGAGGGAGGCAGGACATTGAAAGGTCGCCGCGCAGCTCCGCGATGGGGGGTTACGCTGGTATTGGTGGGCCTCTCATCCCTTCTGGGGTTCCACCTCTCACGACCGAGCAGGCCGCCGGCTCGACTTGGAGGACAGGCGGTCCTTCCGATAGAGGTTCTCCAAACGATCCGACTGTACTACGTGGACTCGTTGGATGACGCCGAAATCGGTCAGCGAGCCGCTCGCGGAATCCTGGGTCAACTGGGAGATCCCTACGCAAAGTTGCTGGACCGAGACAGCTATCGTCGGCTTGAAGCCCGGGTCCACGATTCCGTCCACATTTCTCCACGCCTCCTGAGCGATAGCATCGGCTACATCGCTCTCCCAGTCGTCGGCACGGGCTCTGCTGCGGCCATGCGTGCGGCCGTCTCCCAACTGCGGGGGCAGGGTGCCGGCGGCCTGATACTCGATCTCCGGGGCAGTCCCGGTGGTCTGGTGGTGGAGGGGGCCAACGTCGCGGACTTGTTCCTCGATGAGGGGATCATGATCGGGTTGCTCAAGGCACGCGCAGCGCGCCGATCCAGGCGCTACACTGCCGTCCACCCTCAAGTGTGGCCCGACCTTCCCTTGGTCGTCCTCGTCGACGGTCGCACCGCGAGTGCCGCCGAGCTGATCGTGAGCAGCCTGCAAGACAATGGGCGCGGCGTAATCGTGGGGACCCCGACCTTCGGGAAAGGGATGGCTCAGACGGCGTTCTTGCTTGATGGCGGCTTCGTTCTGGAGCTGACGACGGCGCGCTGGTACACCCCGCGAGGACGTGGCCTCGGTCAGACCATGATGGTATCGGGCGCTGCTGACGATTGTCCTGATCGCGGCGGGACGCATCAAGGAGGCGGTGGGATCCTTCCTGACGTCGTGGTCGAGCCAGGCCCAGGTGATCCCCAACTATCGACGGCAATCGCTCTACTCCGCGGCGCTGGGACGGCGCAGGCACTGCGCGATCGCGCGCGTCCGGCCCGCCGATGAGGGGCACGCCGTGGTGTCAATGGTGGTGCCATCGCACTTCGCCATGGGCGGTTGCTGACAAGGGGCGCCGCGCCTAACTCTTTGAAAACACGTCTTCCGACGCTTGTGCACGCCCGCAGACCTGGCCTCCGGAACCGAAGGTCGTGGGTTCGAATCCCGCCTGGCGCATGGGAAAGACAGACGGTTAGGCGGTTAGTCGGTTAGCAGAAACGGTGACGCCCCGGGTAGCAGAAACTCCCGGGGCGTTCGTTCTCTAACCGCCTAACCGCCTAACCGCCTAGTCAGAACCCCACCGCCACCCCGATCCGCGCCAGCGCCTGCTGGAGGGGGACGTCGACTTCTCCGCTACCGTTGTCGGTGGTGCGGTTGAAGCGCTGGAACTCGTAGTCGCCGGTGACGCGGTAGCGGCCGTTGCTCTTCCCCACCGAGAGGCCGAGCCCGAACTCGACGCCGAGCGAGGAGCTGCCGCCGCCGGAGAACTTGGCGCCACCCAGATAGTTGGCGCGGATCAAGATGTCGGCGCCGGGACCCAGCAGGTAGTGGCCGCGCACGCCGAGCCGGATCGCCCCCACCGACTGGGCGGCGAGGTCCGGATCGGCGGTGCGGTTCGTGAACCCGGCCTCGAGGCTGACCCCGCTCGCGAGATAATACCGCACCCGGGCGTCGAACTGCGACGCCTTGAAGTCGTCCACCGCGGTACCGTCGGCGGCGGGCTCGTAGTTGATGGCGGTGAACGCCACGTCGGCGCTGAACTTCCCGCGCGCCGCCCACGCCGACACCGCCGCGCCCTTGCCCGAGAACCGCAGCGCCGATGTCTGCTCGCGATAGCTCGCCAGCACGCCCTGCACGCCGAAGCTCACTACTTGAGCGGATAGGCGGTTAGGCGGATAGGCGGTTAGCAAAACCGCCCCGGCCAATGCTCCCCTAACCGCCTGACCGCCTAACCGCCTGCCGTTCCGCCTGCCGCTCATCGCCCGCCTCCCGCTCTCGCTACCGGCACCACCGTGAGCTCCACCTGCTGGCGGCGCGTCGCGTTTTCGCGCGCGATCTCCTGGTTGCGCCGCGCCAGCTGTTCGCGCAACAGCCGGTTGTAGAGGATGTTCGCCCGCGCCGGCTGTGGGGCCGGCTTCTTCAGGGTCATCACGAACCCCGTGACCAGCGCGCCGACGCTGACCACTGCGAGCTCCCGCTTCGCCCCGCTGCCCAGCTCCCCGCCCTCGAAGGCGAAGGTGCCGGCGCCGGCCAGCCCTGTATAGAGGAACGCCAGCCCCATGGGACGCCAGCTCTTCGGCGGAATCTCGCTCTCAGGGAGGTAGTCATAGCCCGGCAGCGCGGTCAGATGCGGCAGGGTGTCCACCGTGCCTTGGGCGATGCGGACCTGCTGCTGGGTGGAAAAGCTGTTCTGCCCCGCCGTGGCCTCCACGACGATGGTGTACGTCCCGGCAGGGACCGGGTCGCCGTTCGGCAGCTGGGCCGGCCAGCGCAGGTTTACCTGCCCCACCGTGATGCTCGAGTCGAGCAACACGGAGGTCGCTCCGCTCACCGCGCGCGAGCGCACGCGGGCGCGGCTCGTGACGGTATACCGGACCGGCACGAATCCCTGCCCCGCGATGAACTCCACGCTGTCCACGTCAAGCTGGCGAACCACCATCACCTGTCCGAGGGCGGCGTTGAAGTACCCGGAAATACGCGGGGAGACCCGGCTCGGGTCGAGCTCACGGTCGGGGTCGAGAAGGATCGTCTCCTTGAACGCGTTGATCGCCTGGTCGGGCTGGTTGGTGGCACTGTAGGCGAAGCCCAGCAGCTCGTACGCCCGCGCCCGCTCGGCGCTGGTGAGCCGCTCGCGGAGCGCCTGGTTGGCCAATGTGACTACTTGCGCGAAGTCGAGGTTCTCATACGTCAGGATCGCCCGCCGCAGGGTGGCGTTCTGGACCGGGGTCTGCGCGCCCGGAGTCGTCTGCGCGGCGGCCGCCAGCGGACAGAGCAGCACCATCAGGGCGAGAAGCACGGTGCGTCGCATCGGCCTCATCCTTCCGGTATCAGCGGGTAGCGCTTGCGGACCGTGTTGCCCGCGTCCACCTGCAGACGATCGGTGATCGTCTTGTAGCCCTCACTCTGGATGCGGATGGTTCGCAGCCCGGGCTTCACGCGGTAACTGGCCAGCGGAGTAAATCCCGCCTCCACGCCATCCACATAGACGGTTCCCGACACCGGCGTCGCATCAATGGTGATGTACCCCCACTCCTCGACCGGCGGCGCGGGCGTCTGCTGCTGCGCCGGCGGTCGCTGGACGGGCGTCTGCCGTTGCGGTCGCGTGGGTTGTGGCGCCTGCACCGGCACTCGCACCGTGTCGCGCACGGTGTCCGTAATGACCACCGGCGGCGCCGGCTGCGGCGACGTGCGGGGGGGGGCCGCCTGCTGCTGCTGGTCCGTGGCCGCCTTGCCGCGGCCCAGCACGAGGTAGCCGCCCACGCCGAGCATCACGACCGCCGCGACGCCCACGGACAGGCCGGCCTTGGACTTCTTGGGCTCCGGCTTCCCGGCACTGGGCCGCGCCGCCTTCGGTATCGGGGTGGTCGGCGCGGCGGAGACCGCTTCCGTGGGCGACTCGGCGGTGACCGGCCGCGGCCGCGGCCGCGACGTGACCGCGGCCTTACCGCCCTTCGGCGCCGAGACCGGCTGTTCCGGCCACACCGCCGTGGCGAAGTCCTCCATGGTCGGGAAGCGCTGGTCCGGCTCCTTCGACAGCGCGCGCGCAATCGCCTCCGACAGGTGCGGCGGCAGGTCAGGGCGCGCGCCGCTCGCCCGCGGCGCCTCCTCGAAGATGTGCTTGTAGAGGATGGTGTGCACCGAGTCGCCGCTGAACGGCAGCTGCCCGGTGATCATGCGGTAGCCCACGACACCCATCGAGTACTGGTCGGCGCGGCCGTCCACCGGCTGGCCCTTCGCCTGCTCGGGCGCCATGTAGTGCGGCGTGCCGATGATCATCCCCGTCCCCGTGAAGCCGCTCGCCGACTGCAGCGCCTTGGAGATGCCGAAGTCGGTGAGCATCACGCGGCCGTCGTGATCGAACAGGATGTTCGCCGGCTTCACGTCGCGGTGCACGATGCCGCGCTGGTGGGCGTGGCCCAAGGCGCACGCGGCCTCCCACAGGACCCTTTGGATGTACCCGGTCGAGAGGGGCTGCTTCTGCTCCAACACGTCCTCCAACGACGTGCCGACGATGTACTTCATGACGAAGTAGTTGAGCCCGCCCTCGCTTTCGACGCGGTAGATCGGGATGATGTTGGTGTGGTCGAGCTTGGCGGCGGTCTTCGCCTCCTGCTGGAAGCGCTGGATGACCTTCGGGTCCTGGGAGATGTCGGGCGGCAGGACCTTGATCGCGACCTCGCGGTCGAGGGTCAGGTCCTGCGCCAGGAACACGGCTCCCATACCGCCCTTTCCCAACATCCGCTTGAGCTGGTATTTGCCTTCCACAATCCGCTGGAGGCGCGCCTGCAGCCCCTCCAGCTCGCCGCTCGTGGCCGTGGCCGTGCCCCCACCGGTCTGGTCCGCCCCGCAGGCGAAACAGAACCGGCTGTTGTCGGGTAGCGGGGTGTGGCACTTCAGGCATTCCATCACGGACGACGTAACGGCAACCTCCCGGCGGCGAAGTTTGGCGGCAGGCGCGGGGCGCCGGCGGGGGGGGCGCGCTTGGCGCGCGTCCCGGACGGCGCGACGAGCTGGGATTGAACGGTGGTCGCGGCACTGGCCGGGGGCACGCACGGCTGGGCGTTGCCGACCGTCATGCACAGCCCGTAGCGGGTCGCCGCGCCGGGGTAGTCCACGACCGCGAGGTAGTAGTCGCCCGGCGGCAGCAGCAGCTGCAGATTCTCAAACGACCCGGAGGCGAGCGACGCGCCTCGGCGGCTGAACGCATTGGGGGACGCGTCGTACACGTAGAGGTCGATGTCGGAGCGATCGATCTGGCCCGGGAACGGCCGCGGCGCCACGCGGATCACGACGGTGTCGGCCAGGATCCCGCGCACCTTGAAGCGGAACCAGTCGACGTCGTGGGGGTTGTCGATGGTCAGCGTGTCACGGAACGGCGGTCGCGCGCGCGCCACGACGATCGAATCGCCCCGACTGTAGTTGGCGTCGGCGTACCGGCACACAAGGTCGTTTTCCTCGAAGCGGTCGGGCTGGATGCGCGGGTCCGCGGTCTGGTACCCCTTCACCACCGCCATCGCATACGAGCCCGGTTGCTGGTAGACGCTGAGCTGCTGAATCGCCTTGCTCGGCAGGGTCTTGAACGCGAGGACCACCGAGTCCGTGGGAATCTCGTCGGGGAAAAAGAACGTGGTGTCGCAGATGTAGAAGCCCAACCCCGATCCCATCAGCCACTTCCGGTTCGACGCGGGGATCTGGAAAGAGCCGCCCGACTGCTCCAGCGAGTCCGCGAAGTAGAAGAACAGCTGCGACGTGTCCGCCTGCCGGTCCGGCTTCAGGATGAACGTCAGCGGCTGCGTCGAATCGGACGTCGCGAACCGGTAGTAGTCCTGCCGCTGCGGGAACGCACTGCTGCGATCGACCGGCTCGAACGCCAGCGCCGGGTTGTAGAACAGCAGGTTCGGCAGCTTGGTCGGGTAGGGGCCCGCCGCGTCGAGGTCGATCGGGAACGGCATCGTGTCGTTCGGCTCGTAGATGTCCGTCGTGTCGACGGTGATCGAGTCGGGAGTCGTGAAGAAGATGCCCGGGCCGATCACGAACACCTGGTCGGTGCGCGCCGGATGCGGCACCCAGAACTCCATGTGGTTGAGGCCGTTCGCCTCCGCGAAAGTGAGCGTGTCGGGGATCAGGTTGCGGCCGCCCAGCGACGTGAGGAAGGCGAACTGCACCCCCACGCCCCACATCGTCACTTTACCGCCCCATTGCACCGAGCCCGGCGTGATGCTATCGATCTCGAGCAGCCGCGACACCCGCAGCGGCAAGATCGCGTCGTAGGCGCCCTCGAAGGCCGCGACGCGGGCCGTGATGTCGGTCAGCCCCGGTCCCACGCCGCTGATCGTGGCATAGCCGCAGCAGAAGGGCTCGACCCGCGCGATCCTCTGATCACCCGTATACCAGATGAATTCGACATTCGGCAAGGCCTCATCGTCCCCGTTGCCGGTGTCGGGGACACCGCCGACCGTCCGCCAGGCGCGGGCTTGGACATCCATCTCGTCGCCGTCCAGGACCACGAGCGCCGGCGCGTCGATGGTGACGTACACCTGGTCGCTGCTGTCGTCAGGGAAAGAGCAGGTCACACCGGCCAGCAGAGCAGCCGCCGTGACGGCCACCGGAATCACCCGGATCCGCATTCGTCGCCTGTGGGAGAGGACCGGAATTCAAGATACAATCGGGCCTAAGCGTAGGCTAGACGCCGAGCTATAACCGGCCTCGTCGTTTGAGGTCGAGATACCGGGCGACCACCGCCTGGGCCGCCCGCGCGGGCGGCACGTCGATGACGAGCACCCCGGCGCGGCGCATCACGGCGAGCGCCTCGTCGCGCGCGTGCAGCAACTCCTCCGCCGCCGCCTTGCGATAGGCGTCGCGCGGCTCGGCCGGCCGCAGGGACGCGACCGCGTCCAGCGCGGGGTCGCGGAGCGTCACCGCGAGCGGCAGGTGTCGCGGCCGCAGGCTGGCCACGTTGGCGACGACCGCCTCCGATGCGAAGCGGTCGATCACATCCGTGAAGAGCACCGTGAGGGCGCGCTTGCGGTTGCGCGCGGCGAGATAGCGGAACGCCCCGGGGTAGTCGGGCTCGACGAGCGTCGGCTCCACGACGGCCAGCACGTCGAGCACCCGCTGCAGGCCGACGCGCCCGCGCTGCGGCGTCACGAAGTGCTGCACCCCGTCGGCGAACGCCATGATGCCGACGTTGTCGTCGTGCTGGGCGGCCGCGTAGGCCAGCTCGAGCGCTGCCTGCACCGCGTAATCGAGCCTGCTCACCCCGCCCACGTCCGCCGTGAGCAGCCGCCCGGTGTCGAGCGCCAGCAGCACCTGCTGGCGCCGCTCGGCCTCGTACTGGCGGGTGATCACCTTGCGCCGGCGGGCGGTGGCCTTCCAATCGATGTGGCGGAGGTCGTCGCCCGGCACCCATTCGCGCAACGATTCGAACAGCCGTCCCTCGCCCAACTGCCGGAACGCCTGCTGGCCGAGCTCCCGGCGCCGCAACGCCTGCGCCACCGTGGCGCGGAGCCGCATCGAGACCAGCGGCGGGTAGACGGCCACCGTCCACGGCAACTGGATCCACCCGCGCCGGCACCCGAGCCCAAGCGGCCCGATCGAGTCCACCACGAAAGCGCCGGCCTCCTCCCGGCCGCGGCGCACCGGGAGGACGGGGAGCGTCTCGCGCGTGGCGGCCCCGGGGGCCAGCCGCAGCCGTCGCGGGGGCTGGGGTCCGCCGACGAGGTCGGGGCGGACTTCACGCAACCGCAGCCGGGCCGGGCGGCGGGACCGGTTCTCCCAGCGGTAGGTGACCTCGCCGGTGTGACCGAGGGAGAAGGCGGGCGCCGTCTCGCGGACGAGGGTGACCGCGGGCGCGGCGGGCCGCGGCGCGAGCCGCGCATCGACCAGCACCGCCGCGAGGAGTGCGGCGTCGGAGAACAGCATTGCATCGAGCCCCCACGTCGCCCAGTACGCGACGGCGCCGAGCAGGGACGCCGCCGCGGCCAGCCACAGCGCCCGACGCGTGCACAGGATCACGCCGTGGGCGCCTCCGTCTTTTCGAGGATCGTCTTCAGCGCCTGGTCGGCCGTGACGCCCTCGAGCTCGAGCTCCGGCGCCACGTTGATCCGGTGGCGCAGCACGGCGGAGGCGAGCGCCTTCACGTCGTCGGGGATCACGTAGTCGCGGTCCTCGAGCACCGCGGCCGCGCGCGCCGCCTTGAGGAGCGACACGCCCGCCCGCGGGCTCGCGCCCAGCGTGAGCGACGCCGCTGCGCGCGTGGCGCGCACGATGGCGGTGATGTACCCGGTGATCCGCGGCTCGACGCGCACCGCGTCGACGGCCTGGCGGATGCGCTCGAGCCCGTCGCCGTCCGTGACGGGACCCACGCCGTAGGTGTCGGGGCGATCCGCTTCGAACCCCTCGACGTACCGCGTCAGGATCCCCTGCTCCACCGGCGCGGCGGGGTAGCCCACCAGCGCCTTGATCATGAAGCGGTCGAGCTCCGCCTCGGGAAGCGGGTAGGTCCCCTCGAACTCGATCGGGTTCTGCGTTGCGAACACGGTGAACACACGCGAGAGGGGGTGACTCGTCCCGTCCACCGTGACGGTGCGCTCCTGCATCGCCTCGAGCAGGGCCGCCTGCGTCTTGGCGGGGGCGCGGTTGATCTCGTCGGCGAGGACCAGGTCGGCGAAGAGCGGCCCGGGGCGGAAGGTGAACTCGTGAGTCCCCGTGAGCAGCGCAATGCCGGTGATGTCCGCCGGCATCAGGTCGGGAGTGAACTGGATGCGCGCGAAGCGCACGTTGAGCGCCAGCGCCAGCGCGCGCACCAGCAGCGTCTTGGCGGTCCCCGGCACGCCCTCGAGCAGGACGTGCCCGCGCGCCAGCAGGCAGACCAGCACCTCGCGGGTGGCGGCCTCCTGCCCCAGCACCACCTTGCGGAGCGCGTCCAGGATCAGTCGCGCGTCGCGCGCGGACGAAGTTCCTCCCACACGTCCTCCACGGCTTGGGCGGCCGCGAGCACGCGCTCGGCACCGCCGGGTTGAGTACCGATCCGTTGCAGCCGCCGTACCGCGGCGCGGCCGCGGGCCGTCGGCAGGGACAGCTCGAGCGCCGCCAGCCAGCGCCGCGCGTCGGCTGCCGACCCGTGCTCCGTCCGGTGCAGCCGCCGCCGCAATCCCGCGATGGTCAACTCTACGGCGGTGTCGGCCCCCGCCGCGCTCTCGAGCCCCGCCGCGAGCGCCTCGAGGTGCTCGAGCGGGGAGCGGCGCCGCCGCTCGATCACCGCCCGCGTTGGACCGAAGCGCACCGCCGCGACGGCGATCCCCACCAGCGCCACCGCGGCGAGCTGCAGCAGCGCCCAGCCCCCGGGCGAGCGCAGCAGCCACCCGACCAGCGCGCCGGTCGTGGACGCGTCGCGCCCGAACCCCTGATGGTATTCGTCCCAGCTCACCCGCCCGCGCGCGCGGCGCAGAAACAGCGGCGTGACGACAGCGGGCGCGTCGCTCGCGCGCCAGGCGCGGTTCCGGAAGTACTCGGACTCGGCCACGAGCGTCACGCTGCCGCCGCCGGGGTAGCGCAGCCGCAGGATGACGGGCCGCCCATCCGCGAGCCGCAGCAGCGTGTCCTGCACGGACGCCAGGAGGCCGCCGCAGGCCGCGTCGTCCGCCTTGCGCAAACGGCGCTTCAGGTCCTCCTCCTCCCCGCGCCGGGACTGCAAGATGCGGCGCACCCGGGGCAGCCGGAGCCCGGCGACCGGCGGCACGACGGCCACGCTCTCGGCGAGGACGCGCTCCTCGGTGCGCTGCGCCTCCCAGCCCGCGCAGCGCGTGATCCCGCCTCCCTCACCCGCGGCCAGCACGGCGCCGCCCGCCCGCACGTAGCGCACCACCTGCTCGAGCTCCGCCGGGAGGAGCGCGATGGGCGGCGCGAGCAGCGCGAGCAGTCCCGGCCGGTGCAGCGAGTCGTTCGCCAGGTTGAAGAGCGCGCTACGGCGCCGCTCGACGGGCACGCCGAGCCGGGCCAGCACCTCGTACGGCGCTTTGCTCCCCGCGGGTCCCGCGAGCAACGACGAGGCGCGCGCGTCGAGGGCGGACTCGCCGGCGGGGCGCGGGCGCCCGACCACCACCGCGAGGACCAGCGCCGTGAGGATCAGCAGCGCCAGACCAATCTCAGTGCGGAACGACACGCTCGACCACCAGCCGGGCGGCAGCGCCGAATTCACGATAGGCGGACTCGTCGCACGGCACGGCGCCGAATAGGTGGCGGTACAGCCGCGCCACCAAGTCCGCGAGGGAGTCGCGCCCCGCTGCGTCGAGCCGCGCCTCCTGGACGTACTCCGCGGGCGTCTTGGAGGGATGGAACGTGAGCGCCCGCGCGCGCTCCAGCTCGAGCAGTGCGGCGATGAACCGATGGCCGAGCGCCTCGGCGTACCGGCCGGCTCGCGCCAGCTCCTCGGCGCGGTCCGCGTAGGCGCGCGCGTCCGCGAGCCGCATCCCGACGGGCGCGGCGACGGCTCCGGTGACCGCCGTGGGCCGCAGGATCTTCCAGATCACGTACCCGACGTGCGCCAGCAGGGCGACCAGCGCCAGGACCAGTACGGCCAGGAAGACCTTGAACAACAGCGGATTCGTCGACTCGAACCGGTCGAGCCAGTCGAGCAGCCGCACCCAGAGGTCCCGAAGGTAGGCGAGCGGGTGGCGCGCCGCGCGCCAGTTGAATTCGGGCCGCGCGAACACCTCGTCGAGCGCGCGCCGCAGCGAGTCGCGCGGCACGTCCTGCACCAGCGGCGCCAGCCCCGCGATCAGGAGATCCCCAACTGCTGACCGAGGACCTGGAGATCGAACGCCTCCCGCCGTACGCGCAGGTCGTAATACAGCAGGGTGAGGGCGCACGGCATCACGGGCGCCAGCAGGATCCCCAGGAACGACGCGAACACGATCAGGAACGGTTGGAACGCGGGCGCTGCACTGAGGATGACCGCGCTCAGCGTGCCGATCACGAGCTGCGGCAGGAGCTGCGAGATGAGCCAGGCCACGATCGCGAGCCCAGCTACCTTGAGCTTGAAGGATCGGGTCAGGTCCCAGGAGCGGCCGAAGGAATCGAAGGAGCTCGCGAGGTCCTCGAGCACGACGGCGGGCGTGGTCACCCCGTAACCGCAGGCGACGAAGATCACGAACCAGACCACGGCCACGCCGCCCGCGACCCCCGCCAGCACGGCCAGCGCCGTGCCCGCGAATCGGGTCACGGCCACCAGCGCCACCACCGCCCCCCCACCGACCATCCAGAGCAGCGCCAGCAGCAGGATTTTCCCGAGCGCGACGAGCAAGAGCGGGATGATCTTCGCGGCGCCCAGGCCCAGCGCGGGCCCGAGCTGTGGCTCCTGGCCGAGATAGGAATCGGAGATGATCCGGATGGAGCCGGCCTTGAGCATCAGCCCGGCGGCCGTCGAGACCAGCCCCATCGCGAGGATTACCAGGAGTACGCTGACGAGGTGGTCCTGGAAAGCCACGGCCAGCTCGGTGGCGTTGGTCCCCGTGTAGCGCACCTGCAGGTACACCCAGATCGCCGTCGGCAGCCACATCACGATCATGCTCAGCTTCATGAACAAGGCGAAATGGCGGCGGTAGATGCTGAAGGTGCCGTCGAGGAGCTCCCCGAGCTGCATCGGCCTGAGGTTCGACATCCGCAGACTCGCTCCGTGCAAGGGTGGGCGTCAGGCGGTAAGATGATGGCGTGACGGCGCGCGCGCGAGACCCGCTCGACGTCCGCCAGCAGCACGGGGTGGAGACGCCCGAGCACGTCGAGGTGCGCCTCGAGCTGGCGGGCGTGGGTTCGCGCACGGCGGCGATGGCGCTCGACCTGCTGATCCTCTTCGTCGCCGGCGTGGGGTTGAGCATCGTGCTGGGCGTGGCGCAGGTCTGGCGCCAGGCCGCCGGCGCCCCCGCGAGCTGGGCCATGGCGATCGTGCTTCTCGTGGGCGGTTCCTCGCTGCTCGGCTATTTCGCGCTGTTCGAGGCGCTGAACGGCGGCCGGACCCCGGGCAAGCAGATCCTCGGCATCCGGGTGGTGATGGACACCGGCCGGCCGGTGACCTCGATCGCCGCCGTCGTCCGAACGCTCGTGCGCCTGATCGATTGCTTCTTCCCGGGCGCGCCGTTCCTGCCGGGATTTTTCCTGATCGCCTTCTCGAAGAGCAACAAGCGGCTGGGCGATATGGCCGCCGGGACGATCGTGATCCGCGACCGGCCCACCGACTGGACGCTCGGCGCGGTGGCGGGCCCCGCGGCGGAGGAGCCGATCGAGACCGGCCCGCCGGAGCTGACCGAGGATGAGTTCCGCCTGCTCGACCGCTTCCTCGCCCGGATGAACGAGCTCGACCCGGCGATCCAGGTGCGGATGACGCAGGAGCTGGTGCGCCGCTTCGAGCAGCGCGTCCCGCGGCGCGAGGCCGACGCGCAAGCCTATCTCGTTCAGCTCTTCGCCGAGGAGCAGCGCCGCCGTCGCAGTCGCTTCGCCACCCGCGCCCGGGTGGGGGGAGGCGCCGTGGGCCGGACGACGGTCACCGCGGAGCGGTTCGTGGCGCGTAAGCGAGACCAGTGGGAGGCGTTCTACACCGTGGCGAAACAGGCGGAGCGCTCCGGCGTCGGGGCCCTCCCGCCGAGGGAGATTCCAGCCTTCGCGGCGCGGTACCGCGAGGTCGCGGCCGACCTCGCCCGTGCGCGCACCTACGGCGTGGACCCGCGGGTGATCGAGTATCTGGATCGCCTCGTGAGCGCGGGGCACACCGCGCTGTACCGCGCGCGGGGGCGTCGGCCCACGCCCGTCCTGCACTACCTATTGCGCGACTTCCCCGCCGCCGTGGTCGAGTCGCGGGCGTATGTCGTCGCCGCCTTCCTGTTATTCGCCGTTCCGGCGGTGATCGGGTACGTGATGCTGCGGGAGCGCCCAGCGCTGGCGGACGAGATCGTTTCGCCGATCATGGTGAGTCGCGCCGAGCAGGCGGCCGAGAATCAGGCGCGCGGGGTGGGCTACGCGCAGAGCGAGGACGAGGAGCTACCGGTGATCGCCGCGTTCATCATCGGCAACAACATCAAGGTGTCGTTCTTCGTGTTCGTCGGTGGCATGCTGGCGGGGACGCTCACCGTTTGGTTGCTGGTGGCGAACGGCCTGATGCTGGGCACCGGCATGGGCGTATTCGCGAATTACAGCGCGTTGCGCTACCTCCTCACCTTCGTCGCGGGCCATGGGGTGCTCGAGCTGACAGCGATCTTCATCTCGGCCGGCGCGGGCTTCCGGCTTGCCAAGGCCCTGATCGCGCCGGGGGACCGGACCCGCAAGGACGCGCTCGTGGTCGAAGGGATAGTCGCCGCCCGGATGATCGGCGCGGTGGTGACGCTGCTCGTGATCGCGGGGACCATCGAAGGGCTGCTTTCGGCGTCCGACGCGGACCCGCTGTGGAAGTACGGCGTGAGCGCATCGACGGCCCTGTTCCTGCTCTGCTATTTCGCGAACGGTTGGAAGCACCTCAAGAGGCAAGGAGCACGGAGCAGCGCGCTCCGCTGAAATCAGACTGCTTCGTGCTCCCCGCTGCCTAGCGGGGCGGGAACCGCCGCCGGCTGGTCGGCGGCCAATACCACCAGCGGCGCCCGCGAGCGAACAATCGCTGCGGCCGCCACCAACGGGTGGGCGGGGAGAAGCGTGGCCGGTGCCGGCGGCTCACGTAGCGATGTCTTGCAGCATCTGACGCATGCGGCGCGCCAGGGCCTCGATCTGTTGCAGGCTGGAGAGCGTCTCCGCGTCGTACTTCTCGGGAGACAGGAGCAGCACTTGAGTTTCAGCGAGGATCGCCGACAGCGGATTCGAGAGATCGTGCCGCAACTTGTGCAGCCGGTCTCCGGCCGGCGGCATCAGAGCAGCGACCGGTACAGGTCCCGCAAGTGATGATCCCGCAGATCGCGCACCGACTGCCAGAGATCCTGTTCCGACGTGGCGCAGAAGATCTCGGCCGTGGACCGCTCGGCCTCCGTGTCCTCCGCACCGAACAGAATCCGGCCGCGCCAGATTCCGTCCTCGGTGCGGCGCACCGTCAGCCGAATGGCGATCTCTTGGCCGTCAAAGCGAATGGGGGTGAGGTCGTGAACGACCGGGTCACCGGGGGAGGCGACGTTGTATCGAGCCGGTTGTGCGGGCATGCCGAGCCGTAGGCTGGTTTGGGCAAAGATACAACGAACTCCAGGTGGCGCAATAGGTTGGGGAGAACCGGTGGGTGGTGAATAGTGAGTGGTGAGTGGGGAGGAGCCAAGCTCCTGCTCCCCCACTTACTCCTCACCACTCACCACTCACGGTTTCAGAAGCGGAAGGGCATCGGCGCGAACGTGATCAGGAACAGCGCCAGCGCCCCCCAAGCGACGGGGTGGCGGGACCACGGCAGCGGACGGTAGGCGTCCAGCACCGGGGGGTGGCCAAGCCGACCGCGGGACAACACCAGGATCAGCAGCCCCCAGTACAGCCAGCCGTGCCACGTGTACCACCCCAGCACCGCCAGCAGCACCCAGAACAGGAGCGCCACGCGCTCGTGCCACCGGGGCAGCGCGGCGAACAGGATATGCCCGCCGTCGAGTTGCGCGATCGGGAGCAGGTTCAGCATCGTCACGAACATCCCCACCCACCCCGCGAACGCGAGCGGGTGCAGGCTCACGGCCGCAAACTGCCCGACGGTGAGCTGGCGCATGGCGAGCGTCACCAGGGAGTCGCCGAGCCGGATCGGCTCGCCGCCGATCCACAGGACGAGCCCGTGGAAGTCCATGGTGGGCGGGAGCGGACTGGAGAGCCGCAGGCCGAGCCAGAGCACCGGTAGCGCCATCAGAAACCCGGCGATCGGGCCCGCCACCCCCACGTCGAACAGCTGGCGCCGGTCGGAGAGCACGGTGCGCAGCCGGATGAACGCGCCCATCGTCCCGATGAACGACGGCCACAGCGGCACGGGGATGAAGTACGGCGGTGACACATCCAGCAGGTAGCGCCGCGCCGTCACGTAGTGGCCGAGCTCATGGCACAGGAGGATGGCGAGCAGGGGGAGGGAGAACACCAACCCCGCGGCCAGCGCGCGCGCGGCATCGCCGCGCACCGGGATGAACAGGGTGAAGAAGTCGAGCGCGCCAGGTGAGGGGATCGTGCCCACGAGCACCGCGCCGGCGTACGTGGTGGTGAGCAGCGTCGCGAGGAACAAGACGGCGTGCAGTACCCAGCGGTTGGGCGTGCGCTGGGGCGCAGGGCGCGTCAGGACCAGGTGCCGGCCGTCCGGCTCGGCGGACCAGTAGTAGCGGCCGGGCCACATCGCGAGGGTCCGCTCGAGCGCGGGAGATGGCCCGGCATGGGCCGGATCTACAAGCGCGTCAATCACTTCCCGATCGCGGAGCCCGGTCGTCCGCCACGCGACCAGGTAGGGACTCAGGTCCACCGGCGGCCTTGACGCGGGTCCGGCCGGGGTCTAGTATAGAACGCTCGCACTCCTTCGAACTTCCAAGTTTCCATTTTCACCGCGCTCACTCCCCCAGTCCCGGGGTTCGCCCGCCGTAGCCCAACGGAGCACAGGTCCACGTGGATATCGCCGAATTGAAGAAAAAGTCCGTCGCGGAACTGCATGCGATGGCCGAGAGCCTGAACATCACCAACTACTCCGGGCTCCGCAAGCAGGATCTCATCTTCCGCATCGAACAGTCGCTGCTCGATTCCGACACCGTCCTCCGCGGCGAGGGAGTGCTCGAGATCCTCCCCGAAGGCTACGGGTTCCTGCGCAGCCCCGACTGGAACTACCTGTACGGTCCCGACGACATCTACGTCTCCCCCAGCCAGATCAAGCGCTTCGATCTCCGCACCGGCGACACCATCATGGGCCAGGTGCGGCCGCCCAAGGAGGGGGAGCGCTATCTCGCCCTGCTGAAGGTCGAGGTGGTGAACGGCGACGAGCCGGAGAAAGCCAAGCACCGCGTCGCGTTCGACAACCTGCGCCCCCGCTACCCCGAGGAGCGCATCCGCCTCGAGCGCAAGGACGGGGACCTGTCGATGCGGGTGATGGACATCCTCTGTCCCATCGGCAAGGGCCAGCGCGGCCTGATCGTTTCTCCGCCCAAGGCCGGCAAGACCATCCTGATGCAGAAGCTCGCCAACTCCATCATCGAGAACCACCCCGAGATCTACCTCATCGTGCTGTTGATCGACGAGCGGCCCGAAGAGGTGACGGACATGGAGGAGAACGTCAAGAGCGCCGAGGTGATCTCCTCCACGTTCGACGAGCCGGCCGATCGCCACGTCCAGGTGGCCGACATGGTGATCGAGAAGGCGAAGCGCATGGTGGAGCACGGCAAGGACGTCGTGATCCTGCTCGACTCGATCACCCGGCTCGGCCGCGCCCACAACGTGGTGGTGCCGCACTCGGGTAAGATCCTGTCGGGCGGCGTGGACGCCAACGCCTTGCAGAAGCCGAAACGGTTCTTCGGCGCGGCGCGCAACATCGAGGGGGGCGGGTCGCTCACCATCATCGCCACCGCGCTGGTCGACACCGGGTCGCGGATGGACGAGGTGATCTTCGAGGAATTCAAGGGCACCGGTAACATGGAAGTGATCCTGGACCGCCGTATCGCCGACCGCCGCGTCTACCCGGCGATTGAGGTCCAGCGCACCTCGACCCGAAAGGAAGAGCTGCTCCTCGCCAAGGAGGAGCTCAACAAGGTCTACCTGCTGCGCAACTTCCTCTCCGACATGCCGCCCGTCGAGGCGATCGAGTTCCTGCTCGAGCGCATGAAGCGGACGAAAGCGAACCAGGAGTTCTTCGCGACGATGTCGCAGGGATGAGCGTCGGACGGTCGGACGGTCGGACCGTCGGACAGTGAATCACCGCTACGACCCGCCTTCCAGTCCGACTGTCAGACAGTCCAACTGTCCGACCCAGGGGCGGCTCCTGGGCGTCGATTGGGGGGAAAAGCGCATCGGCGTCGCGATGTCCGACGAGCGCCAGATTCTCGCGCAGCCCCTCACGACCCTCACCCGCCGCGCCGGCAAGCGCTTCCCCATGGCCGAACTCCTCACGCACGTCGCCACGCACCGCGTGGTGGGCGTCGTCGTGGGCCTACCGCTCGACGAGCACGGCGCCGAGGGAGCGCCCGCCGCGGCGGCCCGAGCGCTCGCCGCGGACATCGCGAAGCGCACCGGGCTGCCGCTGAATCTGTGGGATGAGCGGATGACGACCGCGCGTGTGCTCCAGGCGGTGCGCGAGATGGGCGGGAAGACGAAGGGACGGAAAGACGACCTCGACGCCCTCGCCGCAACGTTGTTGCTGCAGCACTATCTCGATGCGAGGCGGGGGACGGGAGTGTGAGAACGCGGAATGGCGAATGCGGAATGCGGAATGGACCCGGAAGCTTCGTGCGTCGATTCCGCATTCCGCGTTCCGCGTTCCGCATTCTGGCGGCCGGCGCCCTGATCTCCTGTGGCGGCCAGAAGCCCGCCGGCGAACCGGTGGTGGTGACGATTCCGCGCGGCGCGAGCTTCGAGGCCGCCGTCGAGTCGCTCTCGGCCCGCGGCCTGGTCCGCTCCAGCGGCTTGTTCCGCCTCTACGCCCGCCTGCGCGGGCTCCCCACGGGATTGAAGAGCGGAACCTACCGTCTCCCGAAAACCGCTGGCTGGCCCAGGATCGTCACCACCCTCAAGACCGGCCGCGGCATTGAGATCCGCTGGACCGTCCCCGAGGCGCTGATGCTGTTCGAGGTCGCCGACCTGGCGCAGGCGCAGCTCGGTGTCCCGCGCGACTCCGTCATTGCCGCGGCGCGCGACTCGGAGAAGCTGAACGACGTCGGCGTGCGCGGCCGGGGGCAGACACTCGAGGGGTATCTCTTCCCCACGACGTACGTCCTGCCGGTCGGCATCGGCGCGCGGGATCTGGTGCGGGTGATGGTCCGGGAGTTCACGGACAACTGGAAGCCCGAGTGGGACGCGCGGCTCGACACCCTGGGGATGAGCCGCCATCAGGTCGTGACCCTCGCCTCCATCATCGAAGCCGAGGTGCGCTACGACCCGGACCGCGAGTACGTGTCCGCGGTGTACCACAACCGGCTGCGGCGCGGGATGCCGCTCCAGGCCGACCCCACCGTGATCTACGCTCACGGGCGGCGGCTGACGCGGGTGTGGGAGAAGAACCTGCGGATCCGCTCGCCGTACAACACGTATCTCCATCCAGGGCTGCCGCCGGGGCCGATCGGCCAAGCGGGGGCAGCGAGCCTCGCCGCGGCGCTGTACCCGAAGCCGGTACCGTACCTCTATTTCGTGGCGCAGCCCGACGGGAAACACATCTTCTCGGCCACGTACCGGGAGCACCTCGCGGCGATCCGCACAATCAAGGCGATGCCGCGCGCAGCGCGCGAGCCGCGGACTCCGGGTCGGTAGCCGCCACCACCGCACCGATCACCGCCACCCCCACGGCCCCCGCGCGGACGATCGACCCCGCGTTTTCGGCCGTGATCCCCCCGATCCCGATCACCGGCATCCCGCCCGGGGCGAGACGCGCGAGCTTCGCGAACCCCTCCGGCCCGAGCGCGTCCCCGGCATCCCGTTTGTTGGCGGTCGGGAAGCAAGGGCCGATGCTCCAGTAATCGGCCGGCCAATCCCGCACCCGCTCGGCCTCCTCCGGCGATCCCACGGAGACGCCGAGAATGAACCCCGGCGGGACGTGCGGGCGTAGCGCGTCGAGCGGCGGGTCGTCCTGGCCGAGATGCGCCCCGGCCGCCCCCGCCGCGAGCGCCACGTCCACCCGGTCGTTGACCAGCACCGGCACGGGGAGCGCCCCCACCAGCGCCCGGGCAAGCTGCAGCATCTCGGCCGCCGTGCCATCTTTCCAGCGCACCTGCACCAGCGTCGCCCCGCCCGCTACCGCGCGGCGGCACACCTCCACCGCGTCGCGCCCCTTGAGGACCGCGGCGTCGGTGAGCACCATCAAGCGCAACTGATCAGCGAGCGTCATGCGCAGGATCCTGCGGGGGCTCCGCGGAGCCACCACCGCCACGGCGAACACGAGTGAAGCGATCCTGAACGCGACGGACGAACTGCTCCGCGCGCTCCAGGCGGCCAACGGGTTTCAGCCGGAGGACATCGAGAGCGCGATTTTCACCTCGTCGCCCGACCTCACCGCCGAATACCCGGCGCGCGCGGCGCGACGGCTCGGCTGGAACGACGTCCCCCTGCTCGGCGCGAATGAAGTCGCGGTCCCGGGCGGCCTGCCCCGCTGCATCCGCGTCCTGCTGCATTTCTACACGGCCAAGCCGCCCGGCCTGCTGAAACATATGTACCTGCGCGAGGCGGCCAAGCTGCGGCCGGACCGCGCGGGATGACGGTCGTCGTCAGCGCCAAGGGGGCGGACCGGTGGCACGGCGGGCATCCGTGGATCTACCGCACCGACGTTTACGCCGAGCCG
Source organism: Gemmatimonadota bacterium (assembly GCA_016177465.1). GTDB lineage: Bacteria > Gemmatimonadota > Gemmatimonadetes > Gemmatimonadales > GWC2-71-9 > JACOVF01. The sequence goes on along the minus strand of JACOVF010000115.1, from coordinate 9,602 downwards.
AAACGGGAGCCCGGGATCGTGCACGTTACGGATCGCCGCGGCAGGTTCCTCGGCCAGGCACTGTACTCGCCCCAGTCGGAGATCCGGCTGCGGTTCCTCACGCCGGGCGACGAGTCGATCGACGCCGGCTGGTGGCGGGACCGCATCGCGGCCGCGCTCGCGAGGCGCGCGGGGATCCCCGCCACCGCGTACCGCGTGGTCCACGCCGAAGGCGACGGCCTGCCGTCGCTCGTAATCGACCGCTACGGGCCGTATGCGGTGGCGCAATTGCTCTCGGCGGGCCTGGAGCGCGCTCGCGCCGACGTGCTCGCCGGGATCCTGGCCGCCCTCTCCCCCGAGGGCGTGCTGCTTCGCAACGACACCGCGATCCGGCGGCACGAAGGGCTGCCCCTCGAGGTCGTCGTCGCGCACGGAACCGTGCCGGAAACGGCGGTGGAAGTAGTCGAGCACGGCGTTCGCTATCTCGCCGCGCTGCACACCGGCCAGAAGACCGGAGCGTTCCTCGACCAGCGGGACAACCGGGTGCTGGTGGCGGCGCACACCAGGCCGGGCGGCCGAGCGCTCGACCTCTTTACCTACCACGGCTCGTTCGCGCTGCACCTCGCGCGACACGCCGCCCAAGTGATCGCCGTCGACTCGAGCGCCGACGCGCTCGCCCGCGGCCGGGAGCATGCGAAGCTCAACGGCCTCGACAACATCACCTGGCGCGAGGCGAACGCCTTCGACCTGCTGCGAGAGCTGGAGCGGCGCGAGGAGATCTTCGACACCGTGGTCCTCGACCCGCCGGCGTTCGCCAAGACCAAGCTGAGCGTCCCCAAGGCGCTGGGCGGTTACAAAGAGATCAACCTGCGCGCGATGCGCTTGCTCGCTCCGGGCGGGGTGCTTTTCACCTGCTCCTGCTCCTACCACGTCCACCGGCCCGTCTTCCAAGAGATGCTGGCCGCCGCGGCCCACGATGCCGGCCGCCGCCTCGAGTTCCTCGCCCTCACGGGCGCCTCGTCGGACCACCCCGAGATCCTCAACATCCCGGAAACCGGGTACTTGAAGGGCGCGCTGCTGCGGGCCGTTGACTAATCCGGCCTCCTTTACAAGGTTGCAGCGGTGTCCGACCGGGTCGCCTCCGTTCGCCGGGTTTTGGTGGGCCTCCTCCTCGCGAACCTCGCCGTGGTGGTGGCCAAACTCGTCATCGGGTTCACCGCTGGCTCCCTCGCAGTCCTGGGCGACGCCCTCCACTCCACCGTCGACGCGCTGAACAACGTCCTGGCGCTGGTTGTGATCCGGGTCGCGTCCAAGGCGCCCGACGCGGACCACCCCTACGGCCACGGGAAGTTCGAGACACTCGGCGCGCTCGCGATCGTCGGCTTCATGTCCATCACCTGCTTCGAGCTGGTCCGGGACGCGGTCACCCGCCTCGGCGCCGGACGGGAGCCGCCGGTCCTGTCCGACGTGCAGCTCGCGGTGCTGGTCGGGACGCTCGGCGTCAACGTGCTCGTCGCCTGGTACGAGACCCGCCGGGGGCAGGAGCTCGGCAGCGACCTGCTGCTGGCCGACGCCGCCCACACACGGGCGGACGTGTTCATTACTGTCGGCGTGCTCTTCGGGATGCTGCTGGCGCGGGGAGGCCTGTGGTGGGCGGACCCGGTGCTCGCCCTGCTCATTGCGCTGTTCATCGTGCGGATCGCCTACAAGGTCTTCCAGCGCGTGGTGCCGGTCCTGGTGGACGCGCGCGCGATCCCCGACTCCACGATCCAGATGCTGGCCGAGAGCGTCTCCGGCGTGAAGAGCGCCTACGGCATCCGCTCCCGCGGCGGGAGCCTGCCGGAGGGGCGGTACGCGGAGGTCACCATCGGCGTGGACCGCAACGCCAACGTGGCGGCGGCGCACGCCATCGCCGACGCGGTCGAGGAGCGGCTCAAGCGCGATCTGCGCCTGCACGAGGTCACCGTGCACGTCGAGCCATGCTGAGCTCCCTCTCCCAGGCCCAGCGCTACCGCGCGCCACAGCGCCCGCCCCGCTCGCTCAAGCAGGAGTACCAGGAGTTCCTGCTGCAGCGGATCGAGGAGTACAAGAACGCCATCCCGCGCGGGGAGCTGCTCGAGATCGGCGACGAGGCGGTGTGCGAGCTGCAGGCGAGCGCCCAGGATCAGTACCTGTTGACCGAGGTGCTGCTGCTCGAGCACGTGGACCGCATCATCCAGCGGCGGCTCCGCCTGCCCTCTTTCCCACGGTGGAAGCAGAAGCACCGCGCGCTGCGCGAGGCGCAGCGCGAGCCGACGCACTGGGGACTCGCCGCCGACGGCCCGCTCGTGGGGTTTGCGCGCCGACTTGAGCCGGGCGACGTGACGGTAGTGGTGGGCGCGAGCGCGCTTCCCGCGGCCCTGTTCATCGCGGCGCACGAGGCCGAAGTGCTGCTCCTCGATCAGGACCTGGGCGCGGTCGAAGCCGCCGAGCAGCGCGCCGTCACGGAGCAACTTGCCGGGCGGTTTCAGGCGCTGGTGGTGCAGTTCGGCCGCTGGCTCCCCGACTTGGCCCCCGCGCTCGTCGTGATCGACCCGCCAGCGCTGGCGCCGGTCCGCGCGAGGCACCGCGCCGCGCTGATCCGCGACCTCCAGGCTCGCACGCTCCCGAGTGGGGTGCACCTCGTCCTGCCCATGCCCGCCTCCCGGGAAGTCATCCCCCTCGCCGCCGAGTCCGTGCAAGCCCAGTACGACGGGTGGCGCGTTGAGCGCCGGCGCCGCGGGAAGGACGAGTCCGGGTTCGTCGCCACCAAGCCCGCGCACAAGCGTCAGCTCGACACGGCGCTGCACGTGTCGGAGTGACGACCGCCCTACTCCCACCACCCACGTAACTCGTTGTAAGACAGTAGGTTGTACGACCGAACCCCTGGCAGGGTCGTTGCGTAGCCTGGTAGCGACTTCCAACGGACAACGTGGCTCCAATGACGAGCATCCCGATGATCCTGGACGGCGAGCCTCTCGGCATCATTCTCCGCACCGGGCACCAGGCCGTTCGCCCGGCGAGGATCTGGGCGTACTGCTGGTTCGCGGACGAGTCCGAGGACGGCGACCATACGCACCGGCACCTGCCGGTCGATCACACGATCGTTACACCGCTTCGCTGATCGAGCTGAACGTAAAGTCCCGCGCCACGAGCGGCGGCACCACCACCGCACCCCCGCTCTCCACCCCGCCCGACTCCGACGCCGACACCCGTTCCGGACGCCCGAGCGCCTCCAGGTTGTTCAGCATGATCACAGGGCTCTCGTTGAAGCGGAAGTTCTTCACCGCGCGCGTGATGCGGCCGTTCTCGATCAGGAACAACCCGTCGCGCGTAAGACCGGTGTTCAAGATGCTCCGCGGGTCCACCCCGCGAATGTACCAGAAGCGGGTGACCAGCAACCCGCGGCGCACCCCGGCGATCAGCTCGTCGAGCGTCGCCGTCCCGCCCAGCATCTTGAGACCCCCTGCGAACGGCGTCGGCCTCACTCCCTTCTTCTCCGCCCAGAACCGGTCGTAGGCCAGGTTTTTGACGACCCCGTTCTCGATCCACACCGTCCGCTCGACCGGAAACCCATCGCCGGTGTATGGCCTGCTCAGGAGGTCCGGATCCTGTGGGTCCGAGAGGATCGTGACGCGCTCGTCCACGATCTTCTCGCCGAGTTTGGTGCCGCCGCCCGGCCTGCTGAAGAAGCTCCGGCCCTCGTCCGCGGCGCGCGCGCCCATCGCGAACTCCAGTACGCGGAGCAGGTTGCCGACCGCCGTAGGCTCGAGCACCACCGTGTACTTCCCGGGCTCGATCGTCACCGGTTCCCGGCTGTCCAGCGCCTTCTTGATAGCCCGCTCGGCGAGCGTCGCGGGCGGCGTTATCCGCGCCCAGTCGTTGTGCGCCGTCCCCGCCCAGCCGGAGCCCCTCCCGTCCGGGGTCCGCACCGTCAGGGTGTAGGCGGCAGAGCTGGCGGGCTGATACGCGAACAGCCCCGCAGAGTTCGCCACGGCCCCCGCGCCGGCCGTGCGCTGAATGAAACCCGCCCCCCCGGCGCCGGCCCGCTCGCACGCCTCCGTCGCGACCTTCACCGCATCCGCCCGCGCGGCCGCGTCGAGCCGCAGGCTCGAGTCGAAGAGGCTGCGCACGTCGCGGTAGCGCTGCGGCGGCAGCAACGGCATCAGCTCGGGATTCTCGGGCGCGAGCCGCGCGAGCCGTTCGCTCGTCTCGACGGCGCGCTTGAGCCCGGCGTCGTCGAACACGTTCGTGGTGGCCGACGCGGCGCGCTTGCCGAAACGCGACGTGACCGTTACACTCGCGTTCGACGCGTCGCCGGACGTCGAGACCTCGTTCGCCGCGAAGCGGGTATTGCCGTCGATCCCGGAGTTCACGCTCACCTGGCACCCCTCGGCCGTGGAGAGGGCCATCACCCGGTCGGTCAGCCGCTTCGCCTCGTCGCGGCTCAGCCACTCAGCCACGGTTCCTCCCGGTGTTGATCACGTTGACATTCTTGAAGCGCGCGGGGGGGCACCCATGGCTCACCGCGTTCGACTGCGAGGGCTGGCCCTTCCCGTCGTAGAAGCTCCCGTTTATCGCGTACGACCGCTGGCCGCCGAGCTGGTCGAGGGAGTTCCAGAAATCGGTCGTGCGCGCCTGGTAGGCCACGTCCTTCAGCATCCCCACGATCTTGCCACCCTTCACCTCCCAGAACGCCTGCCCGCCGAACTGGAAGTTGTAGCGCTGCTGGTCGATCGAGTACGAGCCGCGGCCGACGATGTAGATCCCCCGGTCGGTGGCCGCGAGCAGGTCGTCGAGCGTCAGGTCCTGCTCTCCGGGCAGGAGCGACACGTTCGGCATCCGCTGGAACTGCACGTCCGCCCACGACTCGGCGAAGGAGCAGCCGTGGGAGCGGGTGCGGCCCGTGTATGGCCGGATCCAGGCCACCTGGTCGCGCGTGGTCTGGTAGTCCACCAGGATGCCGTTCTTGATGATGAGATAGGTCTCGGGCGCCACACCATCGTCATCCCATCCGCACGCCGAGAGGGAGCCGGGCTGGGAGCGGTCTCCCTGGATGTTCATCAGCTCGGTGCCGAACTTGAGCTTGCCGAGCACCGCCTCGGGCGGCGCCGCAAAGCTCGTCCCGGCGTAGTTCGCCTCGTAGCCGAGCACGCGGTCCAGCTCGGTGGGGTGCGCAACCGACTCGTGGATCGTCAGGAAGAGATGGTGCGGGTCGAGGATGAGGTCGTACTGCCCGACTTCGACTGGCTTTGCCGTGAGCTTTTGCACCGCCTCCTCCGCCCAGCGCGGCGCGTTGCCGGGGAGGTCCGACTTCAGGACCCACTCGTAGCCGAGCCCCATCGGGGCCACTTCCGCGGAGTCGCGCGACTGGAAGTCGCCGGTGGAGGGATCCACGGCGGTGACGGTCAGCTGTGGCAGGCAGCGGTAGACCTTCTGCACCGTGAAGACCTCGTCGGTCGAGGCGAAGGTCTTCTCCTGCAGGACGAACGCCAGCGACGAGTTCACGAACCGCGCGCCGCGCACCTGCAGCGCGGCCGCATTCGCCTTCAGCAGCAGCGCGACCTTATCCTCGATCGGAACGGCGAAGGGGTCGATTTCGATCGGGCTCTGCCACCGCCCGTCGGGGACCGGCTCAGTCGGGGCGAGGGTGACGGGCCGCCGCACCGCGCGGCGGTTCGCCTGCGCCTGCGTCACGGCGAGCCGCGCCACGCGCGCGGCCTCGTCCTTGGTCAGCTCGCGGCTGGCCACGAACCCCCACGCCCCGCCCGCCAGCACCCGCACGCCGAAGCCGAACGTCTCGCTGTCGGACGCGCCCGTGATCTGCTGCTCCCGCGTGCTCACCGACTGGCTGTGGTTGCGGTTCACGCGCACGTCGGCGTAGGTCGCGCCGGCGGCCTTGGCGGCATCGAGCGCCCGCAGGCACAGCTCGCGGGTGGCGGCGTCGGCTTGAGGGATTCCCGCCCTGACAGGCGGGGCGATCAGCCCCGCGAGGGCGACGGCGGCGGAGGATTTGACGAAGTCGCGGCGGTCCATGGAGGCTCCTCGGGGAGGCGTGACACGACCCTAAAGGACTCCCTTACGGTCGCGCTACGACGTTTACGCTATCAGACACTACGCCCTGAGGTACGCACCGGCTAGCCCAATCGATCACCACGCCGTATAGATTCTCCCCATATGCCCTCCCTGACGATCGACGGCCGAGCCCTGACCGCCGGCACCGACCAAACGATCCTCGAGGCGGCCCGCGCCGCCGGCCTCGGGATCCCGACTCTCTGCTGGTACCCCAAGCTCCCCATCGTCGGGAACTGCCGCATCTGCCTCGTATCGGTCGCAGGCGAGCCGAAGCTCCTCCCCGCTTGCGCGACCAAGGTCACGGACGGAATGCAGGTCACCACCGAGTCCCACGCAGCAGTCCAGAACCGCAGAGGGGTGCTGAGCCTGCTGCTCGAGCGCTACCCCGCCGACCACCTCCGTAACGGGGGCCGGGCGGAGCCACGCAACGAGTTCGAGCGTTATGTGATGCAGTACGGGGTGGTGCCCACGCCCACCTGGGGGCGGGACCTTCCGCTCCGCACCGGGGACGAGCGCCCCGGCGACCCGATGATCCGCCACGACATGACCACGTGCATCCTGTGCACTCGCTGTGTGCGCGCCTGCGAAGACATCCAGGTCGTGGGCGTGCTCGACGTCGGGTTCCGCGGGGAGCACGCCGAGATCGTCGTCGGCGCCGACGGCGACCCCGAGAAGGCGGGGTGCACCTGGTGCGGCGAGTGCGTCCGCGTCTGTCCCACCGGCGCGATCTTCGAGGTGATGCCGAAGGAGCGGTTCTCACCGCAGCAGATTCGGCATCCCGAGCGAGTGGTCCGCTCCGTCTGCCCCTACTGCGGCGTCGGCTGCCAGGTCGACCTGCACGTCGCGAACAACACGGTCGCTCGCGTCACTTCCCCCGACATCGAAGCCGATACTCCGAACCAGGGCTCGACCTGCGTGAAGGGTCGTTTCGGTTACGACTTCCCCCAGCACCGCGACCGGCTCACCACGCCGCTCATCCGCCGGGGCTGGGAGAAGGAAGGCGGGTGCTGGGCGTGGAAGGGCCGACGCGGTGCCGAGCGGCGCGGCGGCCCGTGGAAGAGCATCGAGGGTGAGGGCCAGCAGACCAAGCCCGGCACCCCGCCCCGGGTCACCGGCAAGAAGGTGCGCCAACTGCCGCTGCTCGAGCGGATCGACATGGACATTCGCGACCGCGTGGCCACCCCTTCGTCCTGGTACGAGCCGTTCCGTGAGGCCACCTGGGACGAGGCGCTCGAGCTCGTCGCGCAGGAGCTGCTTCGCATCAAGCAGCAGCGCGGCGGCGACGCCCTCGCCTGCTTCTCCTCGGCGAAGTGCTCGAACGAGGAGAACTACCTGATGATGCGGATGTTCCGGGGAGCCCTCGGCACGAACAACGTGGACCACTGCACGCGGCTGTGCCACTCGACGTCCGTCGCCGCGATGCAGCGGGCGATCAACACTGCTGCCGCCTCAGGCTCGATGCGCGAGATCGAGGAGGCGTGCGACGTCATCTTCATCGCCGGCGCCAACACCACTGAGTCGCACCCGGTCTTCGGGGCCCTGATCAAGCGGGCCCACGAGAAGGGCGCGACGCTCATCGTTGCCGACCCGCGCCGCACCGAACTCGCTGGCCGGGCCGACATCCACCTCCAGATGCAGCCCGGCACCGACGTAGCGCTCTACAGCGCCATGCTCCACCACATCCTCACCCAGGGCCTCGAGAACAAGGAGTTCATCACTACACGGACCCACGGCTTCGAGGGCGTGCGCGAGGCGGTGCGGGCCTACGACCCCGATCGCGCCGCGAAGATCACCGGCGTCCCGGCCGACACGATCCGCCGCGCGGCGGAGCTGTACGCCACGGGCCCGAACACCAGCACTCTCTGGGCGATGGGCCTCACCCAGCATGCCATGGGGACCGATATCGTCACCTCGCTCCTCAACCTGATGTTCGCGTGCGGGATGATCGGCCGCTGGGGGGCCGCGATGCTCCCGATCCGCGGGCAGAACAACGTGCAGGGCGCCTCGGACGTCGGCGCCATCCCGTTCGTGTACACCGATTACCAGCCGGTCACCGACCCCGAGGTCCGCGAGCGGTTCGCCAAGACCTGGGGAGTGTCACCCGAATCACTGTCTCTGAACAAGGGGCTGATGGTGACCGAGGTCGTGAAGCCGGAGAGCGGCATCCGCGGGATGTACATCATGGGCGAAAACCCGATCATCTCGGATCCCGACATCGCCCACGCCGAGCATTGGTTCCTGCAGCTCGAGTTCCTGGCGGTGCAGGACTTGTTCCTCACCGAGACCGCGCGCTACGCCGATGTCGTGCTGCCGGGGGCCTCGTTCGCCGAGAAGACCGGAACCTTCGTGAACACCGAGCGGCGCATCCAGCTCGCCAAGAAGGCCGTTGATTCACCCGGCCAGGTGCGCGGCGACCTGGAGATCCTGATCGACCTCTCGAACCGCTTGGGGCTGAACGCGCCCTTCAAAACGGCGGACGACGTCATGAGGGAAATCGTTCGGGTCACACCGTCGTGGGCCGGCGTAACGCACGCGCGGCTCGAGGGCGCGGGACTGCAGTACCCCGTTCCGACGCCGGACCACCCGGGCACCCGGTTCCTCTTCGCCGACGCATTCCCCACCGCCGACGGCAAGGCGACGTTCGTCCCGGTGCAGTACACCGATCCCGTCGAGCTGCCGGACGACGCGTACCCCTTCGTGATGAACACCGGGCGCCAGCTCTATCACTGGCACACGGGCACGATGACCCGCCGGGCCACGGGGCTTGACGCGCGGGAGCCGACGCCGATCGTCGAAATCCACCCCGCCGACGCCGCGCGGCTCGGGGTCGCCGAGGGCGACCTGGTGCGCCTCACTTCGCGTCGCAACTCGATGGTGACGGCCGTGCGCGTGTCGGACCGCGTGGCGCGGGGCCAGGTGTTCGTGCCATTCCATTTCCGCGAGGCGGCGGCGAACCTCCTGACCAACCCCATCCTCGACCCGTACGCCAAGATGGCCGAGCTCAAGATCTGCGCGGTGCGGATTGAGCCGGTGCGGATGCCCGCCGCGGTGTGATCCGAGCCGTCGTCCACATCGTCGAGCGGGGCTTTCTGTTCATGCAAACGCGGCCAGACAAGGCCGATCGCTGCACGGCGCCCTCCTTCAACGGCGCACTCGCGCTGGAGCACGCCCGCCATCCCGTCGAGGCGCGAGGGTTTTGTGAGGAATTCATCACCCGGGCGGCTCGCCGAGCCGTAAATCGGCGGTAGATTCGGAGCCATGGAGCTTGGCTTGGGCGGACGCGTCGCCCTCGTCTGCGGGAGCACCCGCGGCCTGGGCCGCGCCGTCGCGAAGGCGCTCGCCAAAGAGGGCGCTCGCGTGGCGCTGAACGGGCGCCACGAGAATGAGGTTTCGCAGGCCGCGCGGGAGCTTACGTCGGAGACTGGCCAGCCCGTCGCGTGCTTCGTCGCCGACGTGGCCATCCCGGACCAGGCGGAACAGCTCGTGGGGCGCACCGCCCGCGAGCTCGGCCGCCTCGACATCCTGTTCTG
>JACOVF010000114.1 GCA_016177465.1 Gemmatimonadota bacterium | reverse complement strand
CGCGGCGCGGGCTGCCCAACTACGTGCTCGACCCGGTGATGGTCGCCACCTCCGGCGACCGCTTGCTTGCGCGCGAGGCCGAGCGGCTCATCGCTACGCGGCTCGTGCCGCTCGCCGTACTCGTGACGCCGAACCTCGACGAAGCGGGAATCCTGGTAGAGGATAAGGTCCGGGGTCCCGAGGAGATGGAGCGCGCGGGCCGCGCCCTGCTCACGCTGGGCGCCCGGGCCGCGCTGGTGAAAGGTGGCCACCTCGAGGGCGACGAGATCGTGGACGTGTTGGTCACCGCGGACGGCGTCCACCGCTTCGCCCATCCGCGACTCGACACGACGTCCACCCACGGCACCGGGTGCACCCTCTCCGCCGCCGTGGCGGCGGGGCTCGCGCACGGCCGCCCCCTCACGCGCGCGGTGGAGGACGCCCTCGACTTCGTGCACCGGGCGATGGCGGCCGCGCCCGGCCTCGGGCGCGGGCACGGTCCGCTCAATCACTTCGTGCCGGGACCGCCCCGGCCGCCGACCGAGGGACTGTAGACGAGGCCTCGCCCGTTTCTCACGGCCCGCTGGTCGGACCTGGCGCTCGTCACGTTCGAAGCACCGGAAGCCTTGGTGTGCAGCGTCATTCCACCGGGGCTGGAACCCGACCGCTGGGAAGGGCGGACGCACGTGTCACTCGTCGCCCTGGAGATGCACGACATCCGTCTCCGCGGTTGGCGCATCCCCGGCTTCGGTAGCCACGCGCAGGTGAACTTTCGCACGTACGTGCGCCATCCCGCCGGCCCTGGGGTGTCGTTCGTGCGGGAGTTCGTGCCGAGCCGCCTCGTCGCCGCCGTTGGGCGGCTCCGGTACGGAGAGCCGGTTCGCGCCGCGCGGATCGTCGCTCACGTGGAAGCGACAGGGGACACGGTGCGCGCGGAATACCGCTTCGGGCTGACGACACCGAGTTACCACGTCGCCGTGACCGGGTCGGCAGCGTCCCACCTCCCGTCCGCCGGCGGCTTCGAGCAGTACCTCACGGAGCGCACCGTCGGGTGCCGAGTCGATCACCACAACCGGCCGCAGGTGTTTCGGGTGGCGCACCCGCCGTGGGCGGTGCGAGAGATCCGCACCGTGGGTTACGATGTGGACTTCGCGGCGCTCTACGGCGCGGAGTGGAGCGTTCTGAACGGCCGGCAGCCGGTCTCGGTGCTGTTCGCCGTCGGCTCCGAGGTGAGTGTCTTCCCCCCCGTGCCGGACGCGCACGCCTAGTCCCGCATCAGGCGGGTCGGATTCGCGAGGAACAGCAGCAGGAGCCCGCCCCCCGCCACGCCGAGCATCAGCCAGTCCCCTGTCATGAAGTAGAACACGCTCCCCAGGAGGGCGAGACTCTCTCCCAGCCCCCAGATCACGAGGCACGAGGTCAGGTATGCGTTCCACCAGGCGTCTTCGCTCCCGCCGAGCTCCAGCGGCGCGATCCGGTTGCGCACGATGCGCACTACCACGGCCTGCGCCATCAGTGTTGCGATCGCGATGAAGCGCAGCACCAGCGCTGTGGGCGGGCCGACGTGCACGATAGGCGCCACCCAGCGCAGCGCCGCGGTCATCGGGGTGATGAACAGCGCGCCGGCGAACAGGGCGGTGTGCAGGATGCGCGGGCTGGCTTGGAGTTCCGGAGGGGGGCCGGACATGGGCGTAAAGAATAGGGGCTAAGCGGCGAAGTGGCTAAGGGGCTAAGACGCCGACTTCACGCCTTAGCCCCTTAGCCGCTTAGCCCCTCGGCGCTCTTCTAGGGATTCCACCAATACGTCGCCTTGATCAGGAAGATGTTTCGCGCCGGCGCCCGGAGGAGGCGGTCTAACGAGGGCCCGACGCGGAAATCGCCGGACGGCTCGAAGTCCTCGCGCCCTTGCGTCCACACGAAGAACAACGTCGAGCCGGGGAGGTATTCCCAGCGCAGCACCGCGTTACCGCGCAGCGACTTGAAGTTGAAGTCCAGGTCGGGCGGCGAGTAGCTGGTGCTGTCGAAGCTCGACGTGCCGTCGTTCCAAACGTCGAAGTCGTAGGTGCGGGGCCGCGCGAGCGCCCTAAATCGCCCGTAGTCCCCCGCCGAGATGAGCGGCTGCGCGTACAGCTGCAGGGAGAGTTTAGGCGTGAACGTCCAGTTCATCCGGATCCCGGCCGATAGCTCGGTCTGGTCCAGTGCGGCGAACACGTAGCGGCGGTCGAAGGTCGCCGTGGCGGCCGGATCGTCGTACGCCTCGACGTATTGCGTGGGGGTCTGGCTTACGTTCACACTGGGCTCGACGCTCACCGACACGTTCGGCGCGGGACGGTACTGCAACTCGGTGCCCAGCCACCAGCTCGCGTCCGCCGCGGAGCGGTAATAGGTCCCCGTGAAGACGCCAAAGGTGAGGGGCTTTCGGCTATCGGAGCCCACGTTGAAGTTGAACTGGTAGCCCGGCGGGGTGAGGGTGAGCGGCCCGCCGCGGGTGCGGCGGTTGTTCACCGTCCAGGGGTTGTGGGCCACGTTCCAGTTCAGGTGGTAGTAGTTGAGGAACTGCACGAACCCGAAGTGAAACACCCCCGACCAATTGATGTTGCCGTCCCAATCGTAGTTGCGGAACACCGCCCCGCCCAGCTCCGCCCGGCGGAACACCTTTCCCGGCTCGGTCCAGGAATAGCCGCCGCCGACGTGCATGTTCACGAGCCCGGTGCGGAACATGAACCCGAGGTCGTTCACGTCGAACCCCGGCGACAGGAACCCGACCGCCGAGTTGACAAAGCTGTTCCCCTTTTGCTTCGCGAGAGTGAAACGCCCGGCCATCCCGGTGAGGGAGGTGGCGGCGCTGTCCACCGTCGCGTGCTCGGCATCAGGCTGCTGGAAGTAGTGGATCGAGTTCTGCTGCACCGTCAGGATCCGGGCCGCCGATCCCGCGATGCGGGACAGGCCGAGCCAGCCGGTGGTGACCCACCGTTTGTCGTGGTCGAGGAAGGTCCAGCCGTCGGCGCCGAAGGCGAGCGAGCTCGCGTTGCGGACGTCGCGGAGGGCCGAGTCGTCGAAGCGACGGGCGGCCACGGTCGAGAGGAATCCGAGCCCCTGGCGACCCTCGGCGAACTCCTTCTGGGCCCTGTACACGCCGTAGAACGCCAGCGGCTCGATCTCCTGCGACCAGCGGCGGCCGGCGCTGTCGATCTGCGCCTCTTCCTTCGCCGTCACGGCGGACAGGGCGCCCACGTTCCAAGTCCCCGCCGCCTTCCCCGTCAGCTTCAGCGCGCCCAGGATGTGCGCGCCCGTCGGGGAGTCCACGTACCCGCCCGCCGGCGCGTTCGCCGACAGCGAGCGCCCGATCCGGCGGCTGTAGAAGAAATCGGGGCCTGCCCAGTTGAAGCCCCAGAAGTTGCGCTGCCCGCCGAACCCGAAGTTGAAGGTCGACGAGCCCTCCACAAAGAAGGGCCGCTTTTCGTTGAAGAAGGTCTCGGCGTCGCTCAGGTTCACGACGGCCGGGTCCACCTCGACCTGGCCGAAGTCCGGGTTCACCGTCGCGTTGAGGGTGAGGTTGGGGCCGAGGCCGATGCGGGCGTCGGCGCCGAGTCCCGACGTGAGCCGCGAACCGTCGTTGAACGGGTCCCCCGCCGCGTGCGGCCCGAACTCCGCCTTGCTCGTGAGGTAGGGCATCACTTCCAGCCGCGCGGGCGGCGTGATGCGCTCGATCCCGACCAGGTCGGCAAAGCGGGATACGAACCCGCTCGCATTCTTGGGCCGCGGCGCGTAGTAGTCGCTTTCATTCTTGCGCGCGATGAAGCGGCCGAAGTTGACGCCCCAAGTGTACACCTCGGCCCGGTTGAAGCGGATCTGGGAGTACGGGATCCGCATTTCCGCCGTCCAGCCGAGCGAGTCGGCCGTCACGCGTCCGTCCCAGACGCCGTCCCAGGAGTCGTCGTCCCAGTCGTCGTTGAAGAGCACGCCGTCCATCAGCGTGCCGGCGGCGTTCAGGCCGAAGAAGAAGCCGCTGCGTCGGTCATGGTAGGGGTCCACGAAAAATACGAACCGATCGGCGTGGACGCCGGCGTCGCGGCGTCCGAGTAGCGCGAGGATCGAGTCGGGGTGGGAGTCGTACAGCCGGGCGCCGACGTAAATCGCGGCGTCGTCGTAGGCCACGAACACGACCGTGCTCTCGGTCGCGGCGGCGCCTTCGTTCGGATCCCGTTGGATGAAGCGCTCGATGCGAACCGCGGTGCGCCAGGCGGCGTCGGTGAGCAGCCCGTCTATCGCGATGGGTTGGGGCAGACGGATGGCGCGCACCTGCTCGGGGGCGGTGGCTGGGGAATCGGTCGGTGCCGGCTGGACGTGCAGGCCGGCGGCCAGGAACAGGCTCAGCGTGAGAGCGGTCATGGGCGCCCGGGGTTTGACGGTTGTGACGTTTGGGCGCAGCTGACGGTCGCGCGGAGCCCAAAAGCGGCCTCGGTTCTCCTCCTTAGACGGAGATCGCCCCGAAAGGGTTGCAGCGCGACGGTCGGGGAATGATGCCGCTGGCTCCAGGAGGCGTAACCTCTTAGCATAGGCCCGTGTCCGAGACCCCCGCGCCGGAATTCCTCGCCTTGCAGGCCGCGGTCGCCGGCCGCTACTCGCTCGAGCGCGAACTGGGCCGCGGAGGGATGGGAATCGTTTACCTCGCCCGGGACGTCGCCCTGGAACGGCCCGTGGCCATCAAGCTCCTCCCCCCCGCCGTGGCCGCGCACCCGGGGATCCGGGAGGGGTTCCTCCGCGAAGCCCGCCTCGCCGCAGGCCTGTCCCACCCCAACGTCGTCTCGATCCACCTTGTGGAGGCGCGGGACGACCTCGTGTACTTCGTCATGGGGTATATCGAGGGCGAGACGCTGGCGCAGCGGGTGCGGCGTGCGGGGCCGCTTCCGGTGGCCGAGGCCACCCGGCTGTTGCAGGAGGTCGCCTGGGCGCTCGCGTACGCGCACGGCCGGGACATCGTCCACCGGGACGTGAAACCAGAGAACATCCTGATCGAGCGCGCGACGGGCCGCGCGCTGGTGACCGACTTCGGGATCGCCCGCCGCACCGACGCCCCCGGAGCCGCCGGGGACGAGGTGATCGGCACCGCTCATTACATGAGCCCCGAGCAGGCAGCGGCGGAGCCGGTGGACGCGCGCAGCGACCTCTACTCGCTCGGCGTGACGGGGTTCTTCGCCCTCACAGGCCAGCTGCCTTTCGAAGGTCCGACGCTCCGGGCGATCCTGGTCCAGCACCTCACGCAGCCGGCGCCGCCGGTCACGAGCCAGCGCCCGGCGCTGCCGCGGCAGCTGGCCGAAGCGATCGACCGCTGCCTCGCTAAGGATCCCGCGGCGCGGTTCGCGTCGGGCGAGGAGCTGGCCGAGGCGATCGGCGCGGTGCGCGACGCCACGCTGGAAGTCCCGGCCGTCATCCGGCGGTTCGAGCGCGCCATAGTGATCACCGGCCTGCTCGCCGTTGGTTTCGGAGTCGTGTTCGCCTGGATGCGGCTGATGGCACCCACGGGATCGGGGGGGGTCGGGTCGGTGCTGCTGGCGATATGGGCGCTGAGCGTGTTGGACGTGCTTTCCCACGCACGGCTGGTCATCCGCGGCGGGTTCGGCCGGACGGACGTGGCGGCGGGGTTTCTGGCGGAGGCGCGGTCTCGAGAGGAGGAAGAGGCGGAGTTCTTTCACGGGGCCGGCCCCCACGCGGGGCGGTTGCTCCGACTCCTGCAGCGGCCGGCCCCCTTGTTCCCCCCACTCGGCGTCGGGGCGTTGGCGCTCGGCGTCCTCCTCCCGACCCTCGGCGTTCGCTCTCCGAGTGCGCGGGTCGCCCTCGCCCTGCTCGGCACCTTCGTCCTGACCCTCGCCGTTCCGCTCGCGCTCGTTTCCCCCGCACGTCCTCGGATATGGAGTCGCCTAGCGGCGGGAGGGCCTGGGCGCGTCCTCTTCGGGCTGGCGGGGATCGGCCTGCGGCCCAGGCCCCGGACGGCGCCGGCCCTCCAGCCCACCGAGGTCCTGCTGGGTCGCGCAGTCGCGTCCCTCATCGACAGCCTGCCCCAAGCATATCACGAGCAGCTCTCCGAAGTGACCGGCGTCGTCCGCCGCCTCGAGGCGCGGGCGCAGGCGCTGCGGCTGCGCTCGGCCGAGCTGGCCCAGGCGATCGCGGACGCGGGACCGGCGCGGGGCAACCCCCGCTTCGCCGACCTGGAAGCGGCGCGTCGTGACGCGGACGCACGCCTGGCCGCCGCGCTCGCGGCGCTCGAGAACCTGCGGCTGGCGCTGCTGAAGATCCGGGCCGGAGTCGGATCTCCCGGGGAGCTGGCCGCGGACGTGGACGCGGCGCGGCGCATCACACGAGACGAGCACCCGACTGGAGGCACACCATGAACGCGCATCGCGTCCCGATCACGCCGCTGTTGTGCGGGCTCCTCGCAGCGCCCGCATCCGGCCAGGCGGGGGCCGGCGCCCCCTGGGATTCGGTGGGAAAGATTCTCCAGGCACCGGTCGCGGCTGCGGCCGGCGCGGTCCGCTACAACCTCCCCCGCACGGACCTCACAGTCCGCGTCGGGGACGTCGTCGTCGCCCCCGCCATCGCGCTCGTTGGCTGGGCGGGGTTCGCCACGATGGGATCCGACACCGTCGCGATGGGCGACCTGGTCGTGACCGGCGCAGAGCTGGGGCCGGTGCTACGCCAGCTGGCGGCGGATCGGATCGCCGTGACCGCCATCCATAACCATCTGGCCGGGGAAGAGCCGTCGATCCGCTACGTCCACTTCATGGAGACCGGGCCGGCACTGGACCTCGCCGTGAGGTTACGCCGTGTCTTCGCGCTCACGGGGACCCCGGTGCCCGTCCGGCCGTCCCTGCCCGCACCGCCGGTGCTCGATACCGCGGAGATCTTCCGAATGCTCGGCGTCTCGGGGCGGGCGAACGGCTCGGTCGTGCTGATGGGCTTCAATTTCGTGCCCGCGGGCGTAACCATCGGCGACGTGGCCGTGCCGGCACCGCTCGGATACGGCAGCCCGATCAATCTCCAGGCGGTTTCCGCCGCGCGTGTCGTGGCGACCGGGGATTTCGCGGTCCCCGGAGACAAGGTCGCGGGGATCGTGGCGGCGCTCGCGGCGGGCGGGATCACCGCCACGGCGATGCACAGCCACCTCGTCGGCGAATCACCGACGCTCTACTACATCCACTTCTGGGCGGACGGCCAGCTGCAGGAGGTGCTGCGTGGGCTGCGCGCGGTGATCGACGCTGCACGCTGACCTGGCTTGCGCCGCCCTCTGATCTTCGCCTGCGGCGCGCTCCGGTCTTTCACGACGGCGCTGGTGGCCGTGCTCCTGGGCCTGTACCTCGCCGCCCTGGGGTTCGCGCCGGAGACCCTGGGCCTCGTCGTCGGGGCAGGGCTGGTAGGGAACGCGATTGCCACCGCGGTCGTGGCTACCACGGGAGACCAGCTTGGGCGGCGGCGCTGCCTCGTGGCGGCGAGCCTGTTGTCGGCCGTCGGAACCGCCCTGTTCGCGTTCGACGCCGCCGCCGCGCGCCTGGCCGTCTTCGCCGGCCTCGGCATGATGAACGGTATGGGCCGCGACCGGGGGGCGGCCCAGACGATCGATCAGGCGCTTCTCGCCGACGCGAGCCCCGCCGGCCCGCCCCGCACGGCCCTGTTCGCCCGCTACACCCTGGTGCAGGACATCGCGGGTATGCTCGGCAGCCTCGCGGCCGGTGCGCCCGCTCTCCTGCATCGCGCCGGATTCTCGGAGTCGACAGCCTACCGGTCGGTGCTGCTCGCCGTTGCCGCAGTCGGCCTCATCCAGGCCGCACTGTACGCGCGGCTCCCGGGCGCGATTCACACGGCGCCGCACGCTGGACACGCCTTCTCCATCCAGCCGGAGACCAAGCGCCGCGTCGCAGGGCTGTCGGCCCTGTTTGCGCTCGACAGCCTGGGCGGCGGGTTCCTGGCCAGCTCGATTCTCTCCTACTGGTTTTTCAAGCGATTCGGGCTGGGCCCCGAGTCCATCGCGGGCGTGTTTTCCGTCGCCCGGCTCCTCAACGCCCTCTCCTATTTCACGGCGGAGGCCCTCGCCCGCCGCATCGGTCTCGTGCAGACGATGGTGTTCACCCACCTCCCCTCCAGCCTCGCGCTGCTCGTCCTGCCGTTCGTGTGGCAGCCCTGGCTCGCCATCGCGCTGTATCTGTTTCGGGAAGGTCTGGTCCAGATGGACGTGCCGACCCGCCAGTCATACGTGTCGGCGGTCGTGGCCCCCACCGAGCGGACTTTCGCGCTGGGGGTCACGGGCTTGACGCGCAACGTGGGATGGGCGCTCGGTCCCGCCGCCAGCGGAATCGCCATGGCGGCGCTCGGGCTGGGCGCACCGCTGGTGATCGGTGGAGGACTGAAGATCGTCTACGATGTGCTGCTGTTCGTTTCGTACCGACGGGTTCGTCTGTCGGAGTCCTAGTGTCGGCTGGCTCGGGGTCAGATCCGGGCGAGCACTCCCTTCACGAGGTGGGCCAACCCGTCGGCCACCTCGTTCGCGGCGGCGATGACCTCTTCGTGGCTGAGCGTGGCGGTCGTGAGCCCGGCGGCGTAGTTGGTAATGGTGGAGACCGCCATCACGCGCAGTCCCCGTGCCCGGGCCACGATGACTTCCGGGACGGTGGACATCCCCACCGCGTCCGCGCCCAAGCTCCGGAACAGGCGGACCTCGGCTGGCGTCTCGTAGGAAGGGCCGAGCAGGCCGGCGTACACCCCTTCCTCCAGGGTGATGCGCTGCTCGCGCGCTACCTCGCGGGCCAGCGCGCGCAGTTCGCGGTCGTACGGCTCACTCATGTCGGGAAAGCGTTCCTCACCTTCTTCCATTGGCCCGACGAGCGGGTTGCGCCACATGAAGTTGATGTGGTCGGCGATCAGCATCAGCGTGGGCGGGTGGAACGTGTGGCGGATCCCACCGGCGGCGTTCGTGAGGATCAGCATGCGGATGCCGAGCCCGGCGTACACCCGCACCGGAAGGGCGGCCGTCTGGGCCGGATGCCCCTCGTAGAGATGGAAGCGCCCGCTCTGGGCGATGACCGGCACCCCCGCCAGCGTTCCGGCTACGAGCTCGCCCCTGTGCCCCGCGACGCCCGGCTGGGGAAAGCCCGGGATGGCGGAGTACGGAATGCGGATGGCGGATCGCACCTCGTCTGCTATGAACCCGAGGCCCGAGCCCAGCACGACGGCGGCGCGCGGCTGGAGGCCGCCCAGTTTTCCGGCGACCGCGTCGGTCGCGTCGCGGACCACGCTTCCCCCTTCCCCCTTCCTCCTTCCCGGGTTCAGACGAGCATCCCCGCGATCGACGCGCTCATGAACGCGGCCAGGTTGCCGGCGATCATCGCCCGGAGCCCGAGCCGCGAGAGGTCGGGGCGGCGGTGCGGTGCGAGCCCCCCGATGCCGCCGATCTGGATCGCGATCGAGGAGAAGTTGGCGAAGCCGAGCAGGCAGTACGTGAGCATCACGGCCGACTTTTGGCCGATCACGAGGCTGCTCCCCATCTGCCTCGCGAAATCGGCATAGGCCACGAATTCGTTCAGCACGACTTTCTCACCGATGAAGCCGCCGACCGTGCCCGCGTCCTGCCAGGGCACGCCCATGAGAAACGCCAGCGGCTGCAGCGCCTTACCGAGGAGCCACTGCAGCGTGATGCCGGGATGGCCGAACCGCTCGCCGACCCAGCCGACGCCGAAGTTGAGCATGGCGACGAGCGCGATGAAAGCCATGAGCATCGCGATGACGTTGATGACCAGCTGCACGCCGGTGGCGGCGCCGGAGGCCGCCGCGTCGATGACGTTCGCCTCCGCTTTCTCCACCACGATGTGCAACGTGCCGCGGGTCTCGGGCTCGCCGGTCTCGGGGAGCAGCATCTTGGAGAGGATCAGCCCGGCCGGGGCGTTCATCACGCTTGCCGTGAGCAGGTGGCCCGCGATGTCGGGGAAATACACTTTCAGCATCCCGACGTAGGCCGCCAACACGCCGCCCGCCACCGTCGCGAAGCCCCCCACCATGACGGTGTTCAGCTCCGACTGGGTCATCTTGCCCACGAACGGCTTGATCAGCAGCGGCGCCTCTGTCTGCCCCAGGAAGATGTTGCCCGCCGCCGAGAGGGTCTCCGCGCCCGAGGTCCCCAGCGTTTTCTGCATCACCCACGCAATCCCCTTCACGATCCACTGCATGACGTTGAGGTAATAGAGCACCGTCATCAAGGCGGAGAAGAAGATGATCGTCGGCATCACGTTAAACGCGAAGTACGCCCCGGTCTGCGCCACGCCGGTGGCGCCGCCGGCGAGCGGGATGTCGCCGTACACGAGGTTGCCGAATACGAACCTGGCGCCTTCCTCCTGGAACCTGAGCAGCCCGGTCACGACGTTGTTGGCCCAGGTGAACAGGGCGCGTCCGAAGCCCGTCTTGAGCACGATGACCCCGAAGACGAACTGGAGCGCGACCCCGGCTGCGACCATGCGCCAGTTGATTCGCTTGCGGTCGTAGGAGATGGCGTAAGCGAGGGCGAGCATGGTGGCGATCCCCACGAGTCCCATGAGCCGTTCGGGGAGCGGCGTGTCGAGCCCCCCGCGCGCCTCGGCCAAGCGCTGCGCCGCCGACCGCGCCGTGTCCGCCGCCTGCACCCACCACAGTCCCGTCATCGCAGTGCCTCCAGTTCGCTCTGCACCCGGGCGACCAGCGCCACTTTCTCGAACTCGGGGAGAAACGCGCTCTCGCAGGCGTTGAGCACCACGCGCGCCAGCTCTTCCTTGGACAGCCCCAGGACCGTGTGCGCCAGGTAGTACTCGTCCGTCAGCGACACCCCGTCGGTGAGGCGACCGTCGGTGTTCAGGGTGACCACGACGCCCTGCTCGTAATACCGCTTGAATGGATGCTCCGCCACCGCGGCGACTGCGTGGGTGTGCACGTTGCTGGTGAGGCACATCTCAAGCGGGATGCGCCGTTCAGCAACGTACTCCAGGAGCGCGGGATCTTCGCCCAGACGGGTACCGTGCCCGATCCGCTGGGCGCCGCAGGTGTGCAGCGCCTCGTGAATCGAGTGCGGCCCGTCCCCTTCCCCCGCGTGACAGGTGCACGCCATCCCGTGCGCCGCCGCGTACTCGAACGCGGCCCGGTGCTCGCGGGCCGGGTGGCCGCGCTCCGCGCCCGCAAGATCGTAAGCGACGACGCCCTCCGTTCGGTAGTCCGCCGCCGCGTGGGCGAGCGCGAGCGAATCGGCGGCCGGCAGGGTGCGGATGCCGCAGACGATCACGCCCACCTTCGTGCCCGTCTCGGCCTCGGCGCGCTTGATCCCGCGCAGCGGCGCTTCGATCGCCTGGGACAGCGTGACGCCCGGCCGGTGGAGCAGCGGCGAGTAGCGCAGCTCCACGTAGCGCACGTTCTCGGCCGCGACGTCCTGCACAAACTCGTAGGCGACGCGCTCCAGCGCCGCTGCGGTCTGGAGGCACGGCAGGATGATCTCGAACTTGGTCAGGTACTCCTCGAGACTCCTCGCGTCCTTGACGTACAACGCCTTGGCGAGCGACTCGGGAGTGTCAGCGGGGAGCCGAATCCCCTGCTGGCGCGCGAGCTCCAGCAGCGTCGTAGGGCGTGGCGCTCCGTCCAGATGGACGTGCAGCTCGGCCTTGGGCCAGCGACGGAGCGTCTCCTTGGAGAGCCGCGGCGGCCCCCGCCGCGCCGAAACGACCACGCGGAACACGGCGCCCGCCTCGCCGACGGGATCGGCGGCGTCCACCGGGCGGCCGGTGGCATCGGTGACGTAGGCGGCATCGCTCTCGATCAGGGCGGCAAGCCCCGGATCCAGGGCGCGTACGGCATCCCGCACGGCAGCCCCGCGCGCGACGTCGACCGGCTTTTCGTTGACGAAGACTCTCATTGGGAGCGGTG
The DNA here is from genome assembly GCA_016177465.1 of Gemmatimonadota bacterium. Taxonomy (GTDB): domain Bacteria; phylum Gemmatimonadota; class Gemmatimonadetes; order Gemmatimonadales; family GWC2-71-9; genus JACOVF01. Next base: position 33,381 of record JACOVF010000114.1, on the reverse strand, counting down.
GATGCGCGGGTCGGCGGGGGCGTCGATGGGCGAGCGCAGCACCGACAGATAGCGGATCAGCGCGTCGAGATCGATCAGGCCGAGATCCTCCTGCGGGCTGTCCCGGAGCATCCCGAACCCGGAGCCGCCGGCTGCGAGGAAGTTGGTGACCGCCAGGGTGTAGGTCCGCCGGGGATCGACGGGGCGGCCGTTCAACAGCTTGGTGCGCGTGATCCGGCGGCCGGCGGGCCGCGCCGGGTCGTACCAGACCTCCACTCCAGACACGTGCGCCCGCTCCCCCGACACGACCTGCTCGAGCGCCTCGAGCAACACCGCCCCCGACACGGTGAGCCGCAGCAGGCGATTCTGAAACGGCTGCACCTGGAACAGGTCGCCGTAGGTCACGGTGCCGCCCGCCACGTCGGCCCGAATGCCGGTGTTGTTCATGATCGCCGCCTCGGCGCGTCCCATGTTGCGCTGCGCGTCGGCGATGAGGCGGCCGAGGGCGTATTCTCCGCCCTCGCGGCGCAGCGGGAACTTGAATTGCGCCACGGGGCGGCTAGTGACGCTGTCGATGGCGCGCTGGTAGCGCGCGACCAACGCGGCGACGCCGGAGTCGGGGCGGACCTGATCGGTGAACGGCGTCACTACCTGGGTGCGTAGCTCGACCCGGTTGCCGCCGACGCGCACGAAATCCGCGATCGCGATGGCGCCGCCGCTCGAGCCGGCTTCGATCACCGGGATGCCGTTGACGCGCGTGTTCACCACGCGGTGGGTGTGCCCAGCCACGATCAGGTCCACCGAGCCCGAGTCGAGCTGGCGCGCAAGGTCGATGATCTCCCCCCGGCACCCTCCGGAGTCGCAGAACGCGCCTTCGTGGGCGGCCACGATCACGAAGTCCGCGGCGGCGCGCGCCTCGGGGAGCACACGCTTGATCGCCTCGGCGCCGCCGAAGGCGAGCCCCCGGACGTTCCACGGCGCCGCCGAGGTCGGCGTGCTCTGCAGGGTGAACCCGATCACGGCCACCTTCAGGCCGCCGCGCGAAACGACCGTCCACGGCTCCGCCCAGTCTGGGTGCGCCGATCCTGTCGTGTCCGTGATGTTCGCCGAGACAAACTGGTAGCGGGCGTCCCGCATCCGCGCCCGCAGGGTGTCCACCGACCAATCGAATTCGTGGTTGCCGATCGCGGCCGCATCGATCCCCAACTGGTTCATCACATCGATCGCCGAGCGGCCGTAGGTGAAGTTGGAGATCGGCGTGCCCTGCATCTGGTCCCCGGCGTCGAGCCGCACGGTGGCGCAGCCGCAGGCGTGCGCGAGGCTGTCGAGCCACGTCTTGAGGGCCGCGGCGCCGCCCACCTCGCGTCCCTCCGACCACGGCCAGGCGCGCGGCGCCAGTGCGCCGTGGAAGTCCGCGATCGCCAGCACCCGCAGCAGCGTGCTGTCCGCCTCGCTCACCACGGGCCGCGGCGCGAACGCGGCCAGCGCGGCCTCACGACCGGGCGAGAGAATGCTCCAGTTGGGCGTGAAATACGCCCCGGCCGTGACCGTTCCGGCGCGGCGGATCTCCTCGGCGAGCAGGTCGCGGATGTCCTCGCCGCGGTCGTACACCACTCGCGCGCCCTGAACCATCGTGTACCCGCCACCGCCCGCCTGCCGGTAGCTGTTGAGCGCGAGCGTGAAGCTGTCCCCCGGGGCGAACGGCCGCCCACCGACCGACAGATCGCGGATGCGCTGGCCGACCGGGCGTGTGAGGTCGATCGAGTAGCGCGCCCCGCTCACCGCGTCGAAGTCGTATCCGGGCACGCTGTCGTTCACGACCCGGGTGCCGGGCGTGTAAGTCCGGTAGTAGCGGGAGGAATGTTCGAGGAAGTCCTTGAGCTGCTGCCCCGAGATGCGGACGGCGCGCAGCGTATTCTCGTACGGATAGATCCCCGCCACATCCCGCAGCCGCACCTCTCCTTCGGGCAGCCCCGCATCGAGGTCGAACGCCGTCGTCGCCGAGAGCTCGGCGCCGGCGCGGCGCCGCTGGACCTCGTTGATGAAATCGAGCAGCGGCGTGTCCTGGGCGCGCGCCAGCCGCGCCTGGAACCCAGGGCCCGCGAGGCCGAGCGGCGAGGCCGCCCAGGCACGCGCCCGTTCGTGGGCCGACTGCAGCCGCCGCACCACGCGCGGCAGCTCGGCGACGTCGCCCGTGGGAATCAGGTCCGCGCGCACCGAGACGACCCGGTAGCGAGGGCGCCCGGCTCCCGCCTCCCGCCTCCCGGAATCGGCGACGAGCCAGTAATGAACGACCGACAGACTCCTGGCCCAGTTCATCGGCTGCACGAAGTGCACGTCGTTGATCACCGAGTCCCGCATCTCGCGGTGGTTGTGGCCCACGATGACGAGGTCGGGCTGGGGCACTACCGTGGCGAGACTCGCCGCAACGTCTTCCGGTCCCACTCCGGTCGTGTCGTAGGACGACGGCCCGTCCAGGCCGCTGTGGATCAAGACGATCTTCAGGTCGGCGCCCGCCTGCTCTAGGCGGCGCAGCGCCAGCGGAGCCGCGTTGGCGATCGGCCACACGCGCGCGCGCGCGGCGAGCTGGGCACGGTCCCAGACCATCACACCGGGAGTCGTGAACCCAGTCACGCCCACGCGCACGCCGCCGCGCTGCAGCACGACGGATTCCGGGAACAGGAGCGTGTCGCTCCCGGCCTTCGTGACGTTGGCCGAGACGTAGCGGTAGGTGGCGTCGCCCGCAGCCTGCTGCAGCAGGTCCACGCCGAAGTCGAAGTCGTGGTTCCCCGCTGTGGCCGCGTCGTAGCCGAGCGCGTTCAGGGCATCCACGATCGGGTGGGGCCGGATGGGGGAGACCTTGGAGAAATAGGCCGCGAAAGGGTTGCCCTGTAGCAGGTCGCCGGCGTCGAGGAGGATCACCTGGCCGGGGTATTGGGCGCGCAGCGTCTCGAGGATGGTGGCGGCGCGCGACAGCCCGCCGGGTGCGGCGGTGTCCTGCACGTAATCCCACCCGAGCACGCGGCCGTGGACGTCGGTGGTCGCGACAATGACGAGGTGTGCGGTATCGGCGGGGGACGGGAGGCGGGAGGCGGGAGATTGGACCGCGATGGCGAGCGCCAGCACCAGGTGCATAGTGCGCAGTAAATTGCCAACCGAAGAGCCGTTGCGCTACCTTCCCGGACGGATGACCGCGGCGTTCCTACTCGCCTTTCGCCTCGCCGTCCCTCAGGATTCGGCTGTTCTCCTCGTCCGGGTGCTCGACGTCACCGATGCCCGCATCGGGGGAGACGCCATTCTCATCACCGATTCCTCGCAGGGGAGGGCACGCCACGTGCTGCTCGACGGCAGCGATCGCGGGGGGACCGTCACCCGCTGGCTCGCGTCCTTCGGCGTCGACACCTTGGCAGCCGTCATCCTCTCTCACGCGCACGCCGACCACTATGGTGGGCTGGACGAGGTGCTGCGGGAGATTCCGGCGCGGGCCTTCATCTACGCCGGCACGCCCCGCACCGCAGTGACGTACCGGGCGCTGCTCGGCCAGGTCGATGCGCTCGCGATCCCTGTGATCACGGTGGACTCCGGCGTCCGCATGGTCACGATCGCGACCCGCGGTGATTCGTTCCAGCTCCAGCTCATCGCACCCCCGCCCACGTGCCGCGCCCTCCGCTCCCGCGCGGGGTCGGCCATCAATAATTGCTCGCTCGGCGTCCGCCTCGTACGAGACTCGTTCGCCATGCTCTTCCCAGGAGACGCACAGGAAGAGGAGCTCGGGTGGTGGCTGGACGCGTATCGCTCCCTGCTCCCCGCTCCCGTTCTCAAGGCCGGCCACCACGGCTCGGCCAATGCCATGACCGACGCGTGGCTCGACGCTGTCCGTCCCGAGGCCGTCGTGATCAGCGCGAACGGCCGCCAGCATCCGTTCGCCGAGGTGCTCGAGCTGCTCGCGGTCCGGCGCACGCCGGCGTACTGTACGGCGGACCACGGGACAGTTACCGTCCGCGTGCCGCGCGGCGGAGGGTGGGCCGTGACGACCGAGCGCGCCGGCCGGTGCCGCGTCAGGCGCGGCTGAGCTGTCGAGGAGACTCCCATGCCCGAGCAGCATCGCCTCATCGTCGACCGACACGAAAACGGCCTTACCGTCGTGGAAGTGGACGGGACGGGCTTCGTCGACCTGCCCCGCTGGCTCCTGCCACGCGCCGCCCGCGGCGACGACGTCCTGGCGGTGACCGTCGAGGCCGACGCGGACCGGGCGGTGATCACCGTGGCGCGCGATGCCGCGGCCACCGCCCGCGCGCGCGACGAGGCCCGCGCCGCCGTCGAGCGTCTCAAACGGAAGGACCCCGGAGGAGACCTCAGGCTGTGACGACGTTGTCGGCCTCCGACTTCCTCGTGGCTCTCGCCGAGCTGACGCGACTGCGCATCCTGAACTGCGTGGCCGCGGCGCCGCTGTTCGTCTCCGATCTGGTGGCGATCCTGCAGCTCCCGCAGCCTACCGTGTCTCGGCACCTCAAGGTGCTGCGCGATCTCGAGGTCGTGCACGACATGCCGCTGCCGCCTTTCGTGCTGTACACGTTCGTCCTGCATCCCGGCTCGCGCGGTCGGCTGCTGCGAGCGGTGCTCGAGGCCGTGCGCAGCGACCCAGGTGCCAAGGCCGAGCGCGCCGCCGCGCTTCAGCGGACGCGCCTCCGCGGTGCGGCGGCGGACGCCTCCTGAGATGACACTCGGCGAGGCCACTCCCTCCCCCCAGCGCATCCTCGTCGTGGACGACGAGCCGGACATCACGGGGCTCGTCGCCTACCATCTGGCCAAGGCCGGGTACCGGGTCACTACGGCGACCAGCGGCACGGAAGCGCTCTCGTCGGTGCGCACCGAGCGGCCGGACTTGGTCCTCCTCGACTTGATGCTCCCGGGCCTCTCAGGCTACGACGTGTTGGCCGACCTCCGCCGACGCGAGGAAACCAAGGACGTCGGCGTCATTCTCCTCACGGCCCGCAAAGAAGAGCCGGATCGCATCAAGGGGCTCTCCCTCGGCGCCGACGATTACCTCGCCAAGCCGTTCTCACCCCAGGAGCTCGTGCTGCGGGTGGGGGCAATCCTGCGCCGGCTCGCCTCCCCGCCGGTGGCGGCGGGCGGGCGGCTCGCTGCGGGGCCCGTGGTGCTCGACCAGGCCACCCACGACGTCGCCGTAGACGGGCGGGCGGTCGAGCTGACCGCCACCGAGTTCAAGCTGCTCCGCGCGCTGCTCGAGCGGGAAGGCCGGGTGCAAAGCCGGGGGCACCTGCTGCAGGCGGTCTGGCAGGCGCAGCCCGACATCCAGACGCGCACGGTCGACATGCACGTGCAACGGCTGCGGGTCAAGCTCGGCCGGGCCGGCGAATGGATCGAAACGGTGCGGGGCGTCGGGTACCGATTCCGCGGTCCGCCGCTGCGGCGCGGGAAGCGGTCGTGAGACTGGCCACCCGGCTGTTCCTCACGACCGCCCTCCTCGTGCTCGCCACCGTCGTCGGCCTCGTGGCAGCCACCGACCGCACCCTCCGCCACGGCATGGAGGCCGACGTCGCCGCGGAGCTCGAGCACGAGGGGCGGCTCGTCGCCGCGCTCCTCCCCCCCGATTCGGCCCGCTGGCCCGACGAGGCGCGCCGCTTGGGTGAGCTGATCGGTCGGCGGGTGACGCTGGTGGACTCCCGGGGCCGCGTGCGCGGCGACAGCGAATTCGACCGCGCCTCCCTGGCGCTGCTCGAGAACCACGCCGACCGCCCCGAGGTCCGGGCCGCGCTCGCCGCCGGCGTCGGCCGCGATCGGCGCCTCAGCGCGTCGACCAACGAGCCCCAGATGTACGTCGCCGTGCGCGGTGGCCCGCTGGGGCTCGCTATCGTTCGCGTGTCGGCGCCGCTCGCCGCGGTGGACGCGCAAGTCGCGCGGGTGCGGCGGGCCGTGGCGGGTGCGGGCGCGCTCGCCGTCCTCGCCGCGGCCCTCCTGGCGTGGCTCGCGAGCCGCACGTTCGCCCGGCCGCTCGTTCGGCTCGCCGTCGCGGCCCGGGACATCGCAGCCGGCCGGCCTCCCGCGTTCCCCGATTCGCGCATCCCGGAGATCGCCCAGCACATCCTCGCGCTCCGGAACATGCACGAGGAGCTCGCCGCCCGATTCGCGGACTTGCGGCGCGAGCGCGAGGAGACACACACCCTCGTCGAGTCGATGTCGGACGGCATCGTCGCTGCGAACCCGCGTGGCGAGGTCGTGACGTGCAACGAGGCGGCACGCCGGCTCCTGGGCTTCCGCCCCGGGGCGCCGCTCCCGCCGCTCGGCGCCCTGTTCCACGACAAGCGCGCGCGGGATTTCATCAGCGATGTCGTACGCGGCCGAGACGTCGAGCTTCGGGAACTGGAATTGGAGGACCGCACCGTCCTCGTGACGGGGCGCGCGCTGCCCGACGGCGGCACCCTCCTGGTCCTCCGCGACGTCACCGAGCTGCGGCGCCTGGAGACCGTGCGCCGCGACTTCGTAGCCAACGTCTCCCACGAACTGAAGACCCCGCTCACCTCGATCGCGGGATATGCGGAAACGCTGGCGACCGAGGCGGCGGACGACACGCAGACCGGGCAGTTCGCCGAGACGATCCTGAGCAACGCGCGGCGCATGCAGCGCCTGGTGGACGAGCTGCTGGACCTCTCGCGGATCGAGTCGGGTGGGTGGCGGCCGGTCCTCGGCATCGTCGAGCTCGAGGGGACAGCCTATGAGACCTGGGATCAGTTCGCCGAGCGGACGCGCGCGGGCGCGGTCCGCTTCGAGACCGCCGTCGCCCCCGAGGCGCACGCCGTCGCCGTCGACCCCGACGCCCTGCGACAGATCCTCACCAACCTGTTCGACAACGCCCTGCGCCACACGCCGCCAGGCGGGCGGATCCGCCTCTCGGCCGAGGTGGGGCAGGACGCCGTGGTGGTGGCGGTCACCGACACGGGTGCCGGCATCGCGCCGGAGCACCTCCCCCGGATCTTCGAGCGCTTCTACCGGGTCGACACCGGGCGCGCGCGCCTCCAGGGCGGGACCGGCCTCGGGCTCGCCATCGTCAAGCGCCTAGTCGAGGCGCACGGCGGCTGGGTCGAGGCCGACAGCCGCCTGGGCCACGGGACGGCCATCCGGATGTTCTTTCCCGCCCGGGCTGCACCGAGCTAGCTCACCGACTCACTACATCCTCGTCATCAGGCGCGAGCAACGGGGGCACTCTCGCTGAGAAGATGCGGAGGCTCGTCCGGCTCCGCTATCTGCTTTGCGTCCGCTCTCGTTACACGTTCGTGACGCGCCGGACGCGCCCCTGTCACGGGCGGCGGCGACCTTTCGGGTGCCTGCACAGGCCGCGAACCGGGCGGCGAGACGCCCGACAACCGAATCTTTGGTCTTGAGGAGCTCAACCGTGCACAGAAGGCTTTGGCTCGTGGCCGTCGTCGGAGTCGTGGCGGGAAGTGCGCCCCTCGCCGTGGCCGCCGCCCAGACGCCCGCGCCGACCGTCACCGTCAGCGGGGTCGCCTACACGCAGTACCTGTACCAGTTGAAGGACACCGCCAACCACGTCAACACCTTCGACCTGACCCGCGCCTACCTGAACGTCACCGGACGGTTCTCCGACGGCGTGGCCACACGCGTGACCGCGGACATCTACCGGCAGGCAGGGGATGGCTCGCTGCGCTACCGGATCAAGTACGCGTACGTCGCGTACACACCGGTCCGGAGCCCGCTCACCTTCAAGCTGGGCGTGATCCACACGCCTTGGCTCGACTGGGAAGAGGCGCTGTGGGATTATCGCATGCAGGGAACCATGGCGCTGGAGCGTGGTGACCAGATCGCGCCGCGCAGCTACGTCTCGTCGGGCGACATCGGCGCAGGTGTCGACGGCAAATGGGGCGCCGACAAGGTGAACGCCCAGGTCGCCCTGGTCAACGGTGAGAACTACAACGGCGGGCCGGGCGACCAGCGCAAGGACGTGATGGGCCGGGTCTCCGTCCGCGTGCTCGACACCGATGACTCGAGCCGGGTCGGCGGGCTGCGTCTCACCGGGTACGCGCAGATCGGCAAGCCCACCAGCGGCGGCACCCGGAACCGGTTTCTCGGGATGCTGTCCTACCGCACCCGCCAGGTCACGCTCGCCGCGCAGTACGCCGCCACCAAGGACACCGTCACCGCCAGGCCGACGCCGGAAACCGACGGCAGCGTCATCAGCGCGTACGGGGTCTATCGCATTCCGAACTCGAAGGTCGCGGTCCTCGGCCGCGTCGACGTGCTCGACCCCAACACCAGCACCGGCAACAACCGCCAGACGCGCGTCATCGCCGGCGCCTCGTACCAGCTGTCGCCCAACCTGCGGCTGCTCGCCGATCTCGACCACGTATCGTACGAAGGGGGCGCGCCCTCGCCCGCCCTCGAGGCCGTGCGGTCGCAGGCCCTGTTCCAGGTCCAGTTCACGTTCTGACCTCGAGAGGATCGACTCGCGCCATGAACATCCTTCGCCTCACCGCGCTCACCGCTCTGGCCGTCACGCCGCTGCCCGGGCAACAGGTCCAGCTCAACGGCGCGGGGGCCACGTTCCCGAACATCATCTATCAGAACTGGATCATCACGTACAACCAGAAGTTCGACAACGTCGAGCTCAACTACCAGTCCATCGGGTCGGGCGGCGGGATCCGCCAGTTCTCCGACAAGACCGTAGACTTCGGGGGCTCGGACGCCCCGATGACCGACTCGGCCATCGTCGCCATCCAGGGCAACGTGCTCCACATCCCGACCGTGCTCGGCGCGGTGGTGCCGACGTACAACCTGCCCGGCTTCACGGGGACGTTCCGCTTCACCCCCGCGATCCTCGCCGACATCTTCCTCGGCAAGCTGACGAAGTGGAACGATCCAAGGCTCGCCGCCGCGAACCCGGGCGTCACCCTGCCGAACACGGATATCCTCGTCGTCCACCGCTCCGACGGCTCGGGCACTACCTACGTCTGGGTGGATTACCTCACGAAGGTGAGCCCCGAGTGGGCGCAGAAGGTCGGACGCGGGACGTCGGTCAACTGGCCCGTCGGACTCGGCGGCCGCGGCAACGAGGGCGTCGCCGCCACGGTGCGCCAGACCCCGGGCGCGATCGGCTACGTGGAGCTCGGCTACGCGCTCATCAATAAGATGGCGGTGGGCCAGGTGCAGAACCGGGCGGGCAACTTCATCACGCCCACGCTCGAATCGGTGACGGCGGCGGCTGAGGGCGCCATGGCGGACATGGGCCCGACCACCGATTTTCGCGTGTCGATCACCAATCCGGGCGGCGCCCAGGCGTTCCCGATCGCGAGCTTCACCTGGCTGCTCGTCCGCAAGGAGTACCCCGACGCGGTCCAGGCGCGCGAGCTGGTGAAGTTCATCTGGTGGTCCCTGACCGAGGGCCAGGCGCAGGCCCCGCGCCTCGGCTACGCCCCGCTGCCCAAGGCGATGCTGCCCTGGGTCGAGGCACGCCTCAAGACGGTCTCCGCCGGCGGCCGGGCGGTCTGGAGAGGTCCGGCCGCGCAGTAACCCAGCGACTCCGACCACGTGAGCCCCCGGGTGCAGGGTCGCCCCTGCACCCGGGGGGTGCTGTTTCGGTGACATGATCGTTACACAATCGTGATCTTCGCGCTCGCGCGGCTCCGGTAAGATGTCCATCCGATGACGTCCGCCACCACGGAGTCCGTCGCCCCTCCCGCCCCGGCGAGCCTGCGCCGCCGCAACCGCGGCGACCCCCTCTATCGCGGCGTCGTCACGGCGCTGGCGTTGGCGCTGCCGCTGCTCTTGCTCGTGCTCGTGGCGGAACTGGCCGTGAACGCCAGGCCCGCCATGCGGCGGTTCGGGTGGGGATTTCTCACGAGCTCGACCTGGGACCCGGTCGCGGAGGTCTACGGCGCGGCGCCGATGATCTTCGGCACGCTCGTGTCGTCACTGCTCGCACTGGTCATCGCCGTCCCGCTCGCGCTAGGCGTCGCGATCTTCCTCACGGAGTTCGCCCCCCGGTGGACGCGCAAGCCGGTGGCATTTCTCGTCGAGCTGCTCGCCGCGGTGCCCAGCGTCGTCTATGGGCTGTGGGGAATCTTCGTCCTCATCCCGTTCCTGCGGACCTACGCCGTCCCCCCGCTCAAGGCGGCGCTCGGCTGGACCCCGCTGTTTCAGGGCGTCTTCTACGGCAACTCCATGCTCGCGGGGGGGATCATCCTCGCGATCATGATCGTGCCCTACATCGCGGCCGTCTCCCGCGAAGTCATTCTCGCCGTCCCCGCGAGTCAGCGCGAGGCCGCGCTGGGCCTCGGCGCGACCCGGTGGGAGGCCGTGTGGTCGGCGGTGCTCCCGTACGGCCGTCCCGGAATCATCGGCGCCGTCATGCTCGGCCTGGGTCGGGCCCTGGGCGAGACGATGGCCGTCACCATGGTGATCGGCAACCGCCACGATATCGGCCTCTCGGTCCTGCAGCCCGGCTACACGATGGCCGCGGCCATTGCGAACGAGTTCAGCGAGGCGACCACCGATCTCTATCTCTCGGCGCTGTTCGAGGTCGGCCTCATCCTGTTCGTCATCACCGTTGCCGTGAATGCCCTCGCCCGCCTCCTCGTATGGCGGGTGGCGCGCGGCGCCGCGATCGGGAGCAAGGCGCTGTGACGGTGCGCGCCCTCCGCCGCCGGGCGGTGAGCGCCCTGATGACGGGCCTCGTGGCCGGGCTCTGCCTCCTCGCGGTCCTGCCGCTTCTCTTCATCTTGGGCGACCTCGTCGCGAAGGGCGCCTCGTCCATCGACTGGCACTTTTTCACCCGCAGCCCCGCCCCCGCAGGCGAGTCAGGGGGCGGCGTCGCGAATGCCATCGCGGGGACGGGCGTGATCGTCGGCCTCGCCGGTCTCATCGGCCTCCCAGTCGGCATCGGGGCCGGGATCTTCCTCGCCGAGTACGGCGCGGGGCGCCTCGGCTTTTTCGTGCGCTTCGTGGCGGACGTCATGAACGGCACGCCGTCGATCGTGGTGGGGATCTTCGCCTGGACGTTCATCGTGAAGCCGGTCGGCCACTTTTCGGCCCTCGCCGGCGCGGTGGCGCTCGCGGTCCTGATGGTGCCGATGATCGCCCGCACCAGCGAGGAGATGGTCCGCCTCGTCCCCCATTCGCTGCGGGAGGCGGCCCTGGCGCTCGGCTACCCGCGCTGGCGCACGTCGCTCCGCGTGGTCGTCCGCAGCGCGCTGAGCGGGATCGTCACCGGCAGCCTCGTCGCCATCGCACGCGTTGCCGGCGAGACCGCGCCGCTCCTCTTCACCGCGCTGGGGAACCTGAACTTCACGACCGACGTCAGCCAGCCGATGCAGACGCTGTCGCTCCAGATTTACGTGTACGCCACCGGCCCCTTCGACGAGTGGCACCGCTTGGCGTGGGCGGCGGCGCTCGTGCTGATGGGGCTCGTCCTCGTCTTGGCGCTGTTCGCCCGCTGGGTCACTCGGGAGCGCTATGGCGCCCGTTGACGCCACCCTCCTCCTGGCCACGGACCGCCTCACGGCCCTGTTCCACCGCCACGCCGCGGTGAAAGAGGTGAGCCTCCTCTTCCCATCGAACACCGTGACCGCCATCATCGGCCCCTCGGGATGCGGCAAGAGCACGTTGCTCCGTTGTCTGAACCGGATGCACGAGCTGTCGGACGGCGCCTGGGTGACCGGGAAGGTGCTGCTCGAGGGCGTGGACATCTACGGCGGCGAGGTGGACGCGGTACAGGTCCGGCGCCGCGTGGGGATGGTGTTCCAGCGCCCCACCCCGTTTCCCACGATGTCGATCTTCGACAACGTCGCGGCGGGACTGCGCGTCGACGGCCGGTTGCCCACAAGCCAAGTCGCCACGGCGGTGGAGCGGGCCCTACAACAGGCGGCGCTGTGGGACGAAGTGAAGGACCGGCTGCACACGAGCGCCGTCGCCCTCTCGGGCGGCCAGCAACAGCGCCTCTGCATCGCGCGCGCGGTGGCGCCCCAGCCCGACGTGCTGCTCCTCGACGAGCCGACCGCCTCGCTCGACCCGGCCGGCACCCAGCGGATCGAGGAATTGTGCCACGAGCTGAAGCGCCGCTACACGATCGTGATCGTCACACACAACATGCAACAGGCGGCCCGGGTCTCGGACTACACGGCGTTCCTCTACTTAGGCCAGCTCATCGAGGCCGGCCGGACCCGGGATCTCTTCACCAAGCCCCGTCTCGAGCAGACCGAGGCGTACCTGACCGGGCGGTTCGGGTGAGCGCCGTAGAGCTGAGGAACCTCGTGACCGGCGCCCTCGCGGGGCCGCCCGCGCCGGGGATCGTCCCGCTCCCCGTCGTCGATGTCCGGGCGTACAACTTCTGGTATGGCCGCACTCAGGCGTTGTTCGACGTCACCTTCACCGTACCCCGGCGCGCCGTCACCGCGCTGATCGGCCCCTCCGGGTGCGGGAAAAGCACGTTTCTGCGCTCCGTCAATCGGCTGAACGAGCTGATCGCCGGGACGCGGCACACGGGGGAGATCCTCCTCGACGGCGTCTCGGTATTCGCGCCGGGCAGCGACACGGTCGACTTGCGGCGCCGCGTGGGGATGGTGTTCCAGCGCCCGAACCCGTTTCCCAAATCCACCTTCGACAACGTCGCGTACGGACCCCGCCTGAACGCCTTTGCCCGGGAGCGCGATCTCCCGGCGCGAGTGGAGCGCGCCCTGCGCCAGGCGGCGCTGTGGGACGAGGTGAAGGACCGGCTCGATGGGCCCGGCACGGGGCTCTCCGGCGGCCAGCAACAGCGCCTCTGCATCGCCCGCGCCCTCGCGAACGAGCCTGAGCTGCTTCTCATGGACGAGCCCTGCTCGGCCCTCGACCCCCACGCCACCCAGCGGATCGAGGAGCTGATCATCGAGCTGAAGCAGACGTACACCATCGTGATCGTGACCCATAACATGCAGCAGGCCGCACGGGTGTCCGATTATACGGGGTTCTTCTACCTCGGCCGCCTGGTCGAGTTCGGCGACAGCAACCAGGTTTTCACGGCGCCGCGCGACGAGCGCACGGAAGCCTACATCACGGGACGGTTCGGATGAGCGTCACCCCCCCCCCCGCCCACCGCCACTTCCACGACGAGCTCTCCGATCTCAAGGTCCGGATCCTTACGATGTCGGCCGAGGCGCAGGACGCCCTCGCCGCCGCCGTGGAAGCCGTGCTCCAGCGTGACGCCGAGCGGGCCCGCCAGATCATCGCGGGCGACGCCGGCATCGACGCCCTGGAGCTCGAGGTCGAAGAGATGGTGATCCGGCTCCTCGCCACCCAACAGCCGATGGCGCGCGACCTGCGGCTGCTGACCGCGGCGATGAAGATCGCGAACGACCTGGAGCGCGTGGGCGACCACGCGGTGAACATCGCGCAGTCCGCCGAGCGGCTCCTCGCCCACCGGCCCATCGCGCCGGAGCCCGAGATCGTCGAGATGGCCCGGCAGGCGCGGATGATGCTCGCCGACGCCCTCGAGGCGTTCGTGCGCGGCGATCCCCAAGCGGCCCGCGCCATCTGCCGCCGGGACGACAGCGTGGACGCGCTCCACCGCTCGGTGTTTCGCATCCTCCTCACCCACATGATGGAGGACCCGCACATCATCGGGGCCGGGATGGAGCTGTTCCTGGTAAGCCGCAACTTGGAGCGCGTCGCGGACCTCGCCACGAACATCGCGGAAGACATCGTCTTCCTCGTGGAGGGGAAGACCATCAAACACCACGCCGAAGATGCCCCGCCGGCCGGGGGGGCGTGACGCCGACTACCGCCAGTCCCGCAGGGCGAACACCGGGTGCGGCCGGCGCAGCAGGTTCTCCTCCTTCGCAAACAGCCGGACGAGCCCCAGCCCCGCCACGAACCCCCCGATGTGCGCCCAGAAGGCGACCCCGCCGGACTCGACCCCCGCGAGCGCCGGTAGACCGCCCAGGAGCTGAAGCAGAATCCAGTAGCCCAGCATCACGTAGGCGGGAAGCGCCACTGTGGTCACGAAGAAACCAAGGAAGATCAGCGTGTGCACCCGTACCCGCGGATACAACAACAGATAGCCACCCAACACCCCACTGATCGCTCCCGATGCGCCGACCATCGGGATCGGCGAGGTCGGGCTCACGAATACCTGCGCCGCCGCCGCCGCCACCCCGCAGAGCAGGTAGAACACCACAAACCGCACGTGGCCCATCGCGTCTTCGATGTTGTTCCCGAACACCCAGAGGAACATCATGTTAAAGAACAAATGGGCCCACCCGCCGTGCATGAACATCGAGGTGAGCAGCGTCCAATATTTGGGGTGGGCCTCCACCACGCAGACGAGCCCCGGCGCGAGCTCGATCCCCGAGCCCGGGGGGGCCCGGCCGAGCAGCTCTCCCGGGATAAGACCCAGTTCGCACACCGAGCGGGGGAGCTGCTCCGAGAAGCCGGCCCCCTGGAGGAACAGCCAGGAGAGGACGTTCAGGGCGATGAATCCCACCGTGACGTACGGCGTAAGCACGGTGGGGTTCTCGTCGCGGTAGGGGAACATGGGAGGGAATCTAGAGACGAAGTGACGAAGCGGCTAAGTGGCTAAGGGGCTAACAACCCTCTACTGGGTAACTTAGCCGCTCAGCCCCTGGGCCTCTCCGTTCTGTCATTTTGGCACCTTTCCCGGGCACGACGCTTGCTTCTGCGACTCCCGGACCAATGTGCGCATCAACCTCGTGCTAAGGAGTTGCTCTCATGGCTGAGAAGATCATCGGGATCGATCTCGGAACAACGAACTCAGTGGTGGCCGTCATGGAGGGCGGCGATCCGGTCGTCATTCCGAACGCCGAAGGCGGCCGTACGACCCCGTCAGTGGTCGCGTTCACCAAGGACGGCGAGCGGCTCGTCGGGCAGGTGGCCAAGCGCCAGGCGGTGACCAATCCGCAGAACACGATCTTCTCCATCAAACGGTTCATGGGACGCCGCATGGGCGAGGTCGTCGAAGAGACGCGGCGCGTTCCTTACAAGGTCATGACCGGCCAAAACGACCTCGCCTCGGTCGAAATCCAGGGCAAGCGCTACACGCCTCCCGAGATCTCGGCGATGATCCTCCAGAAGATGCGGCAGACTGCCGAGGACTACCTCGGCCACAAAGTCGAGAAGGCGGTGATCACCGTTCCCGCCTACTTCAACGACTCCCAGCGCCAGGCGACCAAGGACGCGGGGAAGATCGCCGGGCTCGACGTGGTGCGGATCATCAACGAGCCCACCGCCTCGGCTCTCGCCTACGGCCTCGATAAGAAAAAGGAGGAGAAGGTCGCGGTCTTCGATCTGGGCGGCGGCACCTACGACATCTCGATCCTGGAGCTCGCCGAGGGCGTGTTCGAGGTGAAGTCCACGAACGGCGACACCCACCTGGGCGGCGACGACTTCGACCAGCGCATCATCCAGTGGCTGGTCGACGAGTTCAAGCGCGACCAAGGCATCGACCTCTCCAAGGACCCGATGGCCCTGCAGCGCCTCAAGGAGGCCGCCGAGAAGGCCAAGATGGAGCTGTCCACCGTGCTGCAGACGGAAATCAACCTGCCGTTCATCACCGCCGACCAGTCTGGGCCGAAACACCTCAACATGACGCTGACCCGGTCCAAGCTCGAGCAGCTGGTGGACGACCTGGTCCAGCGAACCATCCCGCCGATGGAGCAGGCGCTGAAGGACGCGGGCCTGCAGCCGTCCGCCGTCGACGAGGTCATTCTCGTCGGCGGCCAGACCCGGATGCCGAAGGTCCAGGAGATCGTCCAGAAGTTCTTCGGCAAGGAGCCCCACAAAGGCGTAAACCCGGACGAGGTCGTGGCGATCGGCGCGGCGATCCAGGGGGGCGTGCTGGCGGGAGAGGTGAAGGACGTGCTGCTGCTCGACGTGACGCCGCTGTCGCTTGGCATCGAGACGCTGGGCGGCGTCACGACCGTGCTCATCCCGCGCAACACGACGATCCCGACCAAGAAGTCGGAGATCTTCTCGACCGCCGAGGACACCCAGACGACGGTTGAGATCCACGTGCTCCAGGGCGAGCGGCAGATGGCGATGGACAACCGCACCATCGGCAAGTTCCAGCTGACGGGGATCCCCCCCGCGCCGCGCGGCGTGCCGCAGATCGAGGTGTCCTTCGACATCGACGCCAACGGCATCCTGCACGTGTCGGCGAAGGATAAGGCCACCGGCAAGGAGCAGAAGATCCGGATCGAGGCTTCCTCCGGGCTGGACGACAAGGCCATCGAGCGGATGGTCAAGGAAGCCGAGGCGAAGGCCGCCGAGGACAAGAAGCGTCGCGAGGAGATCGAGCGGCGCAACCGCCTCGACGCCATGGTGTATGAGGTGGAGAAGAACTCCAAGGAATGGATCGACCGCCTCGACGCGTCGCTCAAGTCGCGGCTCGACGGCGCGGTGGAGGGTGCGAAGCAGGCCTTGCGCAGCGGCAACCTAGCGGACATCTCCCGGGCGCTCGACGAGCTGCAGCAGGCCTACTCCGCCGCCGGGGCGTCGCTGTACGCCGCGGCCCGCGGCGCCGGTCCCGAGTCCGGGGCCGCGGGCGGGGGCGGCGCGGCGGAAGGCGAGCCGGCCGGTGCCAAGCAAGAGAAGGAGAACGTCGTCGAGGCTGATTACGAGATCGTGGACGACGACAAAAACAAGAAGGCGTAAGGGGGTTCGATGTCGGCACGCACGCGGGACTGGTCGAAGTTCGTGTCCCTGGTGGGGATCGCGTTCATCCTGGGACTGCTCTTCGCCTCGGCGCTGGATCTGCCGAAGCGGAGCGGCGCGGCCGAGCCGCTCGGCCTGGTCCAGGCCGCGACCCCCGCCCCGCGGGCGCAGATCCCCGCCGCCAAGCCCGCGGCCGACTTGGGTGAGGCATTTGCCGCCGTCGCCGCGCACGTGCAGCCCGCGGTCGTGTTCATCCGATCGGAGCACCGAGAGCGCGCCAGCGCGCGCCGCCTCCCGCCCGGCTTCGAGGACTTTTTCCCACAGCTGCGTCAGCCGCAGCCGCAGATCGAGCGGGGCACGGGCTCCGGGTTCATCGTCTCGGAGAACGGCTACATCCTGACGAACAACCACGTCGTCTCGGGCGCGGAGCGCGTCACCGTGCGGCTGTACGACAAGCGCGAGTTCCCCGCCCGCGTGGTGGGCGCCGACCCGGCCACCGACGTCGCGGTCATCAAGATCGACGCCACCGCCCTCCCGACGGTCGGCTTCGGCAACTCCGACTCCACGCGGATCGGCGAATGGGTGCTCGCCATCGGCAACCCGCTCGGCGAGGCGTTCACCTTCACCGTGACTGCGGGGATCATCAGCGCCAAGGGCCGCCTGCTGCGCGGGCTCGAGCAGGTCCGCAACTACTCGATCCAGGACTTCCTCCAGACCGACGCCGCGATCAACCCTGGCAACTCCGGGGGACCCCTCGTCAACGTCCGCGGCGACGTGATCGGCATCAACGCCGCGATCGCGAGCGAGACCGGGTTCTACGCCGGCTACGGCTTCGCGATCCCCATCAACCTGGCGCGGATCGTGATGGACCAGCTGGTGCGGACGGGCCACGTCCAGCGCGCGGTGATCGGCGTCAGCATCCGCGACGCCGTTGCCGAGGACGCCGAAGCGGTGGGCCTCGTGGAGGTCCGCGGCGTGGTGGTGCAGGACTTCATCCCCGACGCGTCCGCCTCGCCCGCCGGGCGTGCCGGCGTCCAGCAGGGCGACGTGATCGTGGCGCTGGACGGCCAGCCGGTCGAATACGTCGCCCAACTGCAGCAGCGCGTGGGGTTCAAGAAGCCGGGCGAAGCGGTCCGCGTCACCGTGCTCCGCCCCGGCGGCGAGCGGCGCGAGTACACCGTGCGCCTGGCCGCGGTGCCCACCGAGGAGCAGATCGCCGCGAACGACGATAACAGCGGCGCGGACGACGGCACCGCGAAGCACAGCCCGGCCCCCAAGGAGGAGACGCTCGGCATCGCGGTACAGCCCGTGGCCCCGGAAGACGCGACCGACCGGAGTCTCCGTGCCGTGCGGCAGGCGGGCGGCGGACTCGTGGTTACCGGCGTGTCGCCCGACGGCCCAGCCTACGGAAAGCTGGCGGGCCCCGGCCCGGGGGGCCCGGACGTGATCCTCAAGGTGAACGGCACCCCGGTGCGCACCCGCGCCGAATTCCGCGCGGCGCTACGGGGGCTCAAGGCGGGCGACATCGTGAGCCTGTTGGTGTTCAACGTCGCCGCACAGGGCCAAGGGGTCGTTCGGATCAAGCTGCCCTGAATTAGGCGGCCGTGGGCGCTCGGTCGCGCCACAGCATCGTCACGGCCAGCAGGAGCTGCCACACCGTCGCGAGCACGGTGCCCAGGATGACGTTCGGGGCCGTCTCCGGGAGCACGACCGCCACGGCCGCGCCGACCGCCCCCAGCACCACTCCCAAATAGCCCAAGGCGCGCGGGTCCACACCGCCCACCACCACGGCCCAGCCGAATGCACAGGTGCCGAGGGAAATCACGAAGGCGGCCGCGCGAATGGACGCCAGGGCGAACGGCCGCAGCATGTCGTACACGAAGACCGCGTGCGTGGCCGTGAGCCCAAGGTCGGCGCGCTGGTAGGCGTCGGCCAGCGCGGCGCCGGCGCCCACCATGAACAGCACCCCGACTGCGGCCAGGGCATAGCCGAACACCGCGAGACAGATCCCCGCCCGCGCGGCTTGAGCGCCGTCCGTCTCGAGGTGGCGCGACCACACGCCGGCCAGGCCTGCCACGACGAGGGGGAAGCCGAACAGGAATCCCCAGTGGATGGCGCTCCAGGCCCCCGCCACGGCGATGGCCGAGAGCTCGGCGGCGCCGTCCCCGACGAGCGCCGGGTGGCGCACTCCGTTGATGCTCAGCAGAAGGGATCCGGCGAGCAGGGAGAGCGCAGAGAACCAGGGGCGGCGGGTCGCGGCCATGAGGCCTCCTGCGAATGACGAGGTCGGACTAGCGGTAGGCATCCAGAGGGACGGCCCGCTCGGCCTCCCCCTGTTCTTCGCGCAACGACCAGCGGAACCACACCACCGTCATCGCCAGCCAGAACACCAGCCCGCCGGGAATCCACATCGCGAGCCCGCCGAGCTGCTGATCCGCGATCGGCGTCAGCCCCCAGACGCGGGGCGCCTCGGCGTAGAAGGGATACAGCACGCGGTCCGACAGCGTGATCAGGGCGCCCACGAGCGACATCGGGATGCCCAGGAGGAAGAGATAGAGCATCTGCCCCGGGTACGGGAGGCGCGGCAGCTCAGGCACGGGGGACAGAATCGGCCACCACATCAGCACCGCCGTCGCCAGGAAGACGAGGTGCTGGGCGATGTGGAGGCCGTGATTCCGCATGGCGGCCTCGTAGAACTGCGGCGTGTGCCAGAGCGCCATGACGGCGGTGAACAGCGCCGCGGCCGGGATGGGGCGCGTGAGCAACCGGCCGGCGGCCCCTACTGGGGCGGCTCGGAGCAGCGGGCGGACGGTTCCCGCCGGCAGCCCGTAGAGAAGGAGCGGCGGGAACAGCAGTGTCAGCAGCAGGTGCTGTGCCATGTGGACGCTGAAGAGGTAGCGGTCGGAAAGGGCGTGGATCGGACCGTTGAGGGACCCGAGCAGCACCGCCAGCGCGCCGATGAAGCTGGCCTGCTGGCGGCGAGCCGCCGCCCGGCCTCCCAGAAAAACGTAGAGCCCGCCCAGGCAGGCGAGCCCGATCACCACGCTGGGGTGGAGGTCCCAGTGCGCCCAGGGCGCCTGGTCGCTCACCGGCCCAGCACGAACACCCCGAAGAGGAACAGCAGCCCGATCATCATTCCGCTCGCCAGCAGGAGCGGTCCACCGAAGATGAAGGTGAAGAACCGGCTGTCCATCTTAAGGTGCATGTAGAACATCACGACCAGCGTGAACTTGACCGCCGAGAGCATGAGCAGGGTGGGCACCAGCACAGGTTTGAAGGCAGGCACGTAGAACACCCCGACCTCGACGACCGTGATGATCAACAGGATAGTGGCGACCCGGATGTAGGTCCCGGCCGTCGGATGCGAGTGGTCGTGCGCCGGAGTCCCCTGATCCATCTTCTGCTCCGCGTTCACTGGATGAGGTACACGAGGGTAAAGATCACGATCCAGACGACGTCGACGAAGTGCCAGTACAGGCCCGTGATCTCGACGGTCATCGCGTGCTCGGGCCCGAGCTTGCCCTGGAGGGCGCGGACCCAGAGCGTGAGGAGCCAGATCACGCCGACCGTCACGTGGGCGCCGTGGCAACCTGTCAGGACGAAGAACGTCGCTCCGAAGATGTTGCGCTGCAGCGTCAACCCCTCGTGGACGAACGAGCTGAACTCGTAGACCTGCCCGCCGAGGAAGATCAGGCCGCCCAGGGCGGTGCCGAACAGCCAGACCTTGGCCCATTTCATGTCGCCCCGCTGCACCGCGGCGAGCGCCAGCACCATCCACAAGCTCGACATCAGCAGGTCGAAGGTGCTGAACGAGGTGAACGGGATGTCGAGGATCTCGGGCGGGTAGGGGCCGACGAGGCTCTTGCCCTTGTAGATCAGGTAGGTCGAGATCAACGACCCGAACAGCAGGCACTCGGACCCGATGAACGTCCAGAACGCCAGCTTGCGGCTGTCGAGCCCCAAGCTCGTCGCGTGAGTCATCTCAAGCCTCGAAGGGCTCGTAGGCCCAGCGGTAGATGCCGACGATCAGGATCGCGACGCCCGCGAGCACCACCGGGAGCATGCGACCGATGGCTCCAGTGGCCATGATCGGAAGGCTGGAGGCCGCGATCAACGGCCACCACGAGCCCGCGGGGACGTGGACGGGTGCGGCCGTCTCCGCTCCCTCGGGGATCGCCTTCAACTGCGTGGCGCTCCAGCGCGGCAAGCGGCTCGCCACCGTCGGGATGACGTCGAAGTTGTGCGGCGGCGGGGGCGACGAGATGGACCACTCCAGGGTGGCGCCCCCCCACGGGTCGTCGCCCGCGACGGCACCGTGGCGCCGGGTCCGCCACATGTTGTAGACAAAGATCAGGGCGGCGATACCGATCAGGAACGCGCCGATCGTCGACACCAGGTTCATCGTCGAGACGCCGAGCTCGGGGCCGTAGGTGTAGATGCGGCGCGGCATCCCCAGCAACCCGATGAAGTGCATCGGGAAGAACGCGAGGTTCATCCCGATGAATGTGAGCCAGAAGTGCCAGTTGCCCAGCCGCTCGTCGAGGAGTCGCCCGGTCATCTTCGGCCACCAGTAGTACATCCCCGCGAACAGCCCGAACACGGTGCCGCCGAACAGCACGTAGTGGATATGGGCGACGACATAGTACGTGTCGGTCTGCTGCAGGTCGGCGGGCGGCGCGGCGTGCGACACGCCGGACAGCCCGCCGATGATGAACATCGCGATGAAGCCGAGCGCGAACTTCATGGCGGCGGCGAAGCGAATCTGGCCGCCCCACAGGGTCGCGATCCAGTTGAAGATCTTCACGCCCGTCGGGATCGCGATGAGCAGGGTGGTGGCCGCGAAGAACGAGTCCGCGATGGGGCCCAGGCCCACCGAGAACATGTGGTGGCTCCACACCCCCCACCCCATGAACCCGATCAGCACGCCCGAGTACACCACGACGGTATAGCCGAACAGCGGCTTGCGGGAGAACGTCGGCAGCACTTCGGACACGATCCCCATCGCCGGCAGGATCAGGATGTAGACCTCGGGGTGACCGAAGATCCAGAACAGGTGCTGCCACAGCACCGGATTCCCGCCGCCCGCCGGCAGGTAGAAGCTGGTGCCGAAGAAGCGGTCGAACATCAGCAGCACGAGCGCGACGGTGATGACGGGGAACGCGGTGATGATGAGGAACTGCGTGACGAGTACCATCCAGGTGAACACCGGGAGGCGCATCATCTTGAGGCCGGGCGCCCGCAGGTTCAGGATGGTGACGATGAAGTTGAAGCCCGCGGCGAGCGACGCGATGCCGAGGATCTGCAGGCCGAGCAGCCAGAAATCGATGTTCAGTCCGGGCGAATACTGCTTCGAGGTCAGGTTCGCGTAGCCGAACCAGCCGCCGTCGGGCGCGGCCCCGAACAGGAAGCTCGCGTTCATGAACAGCCCGCCCAGCAGGAACACCCAGTAGCTGAAGGCGTTGAGTCGTGGGAAGGCCACGTCGCGGGCGCCAATCTGCAGCGGCACGATGTAGTTGAAGAACGCCGCGGTGAGCGGCATCAGCGCCAGGAACACCATCGTCGTGGCGTGCATCGTGAACAGCTGGTTGAACGCCTCGGCGCTGACCAGCGTGCCGTTGGGCCCGGCCAGCTGGGCGCGGATCACGAGCGCCTCGAGGCCCCCGACCAGGAAAAACACGAACGCGGTCCAGAAATACAGCAGCCCGATCCGCTTGTGGTCGGTGGTGGTGAGCCAGCTCCTCAGGCCCGTGGCGGAGGCGCTCATTGCCGGCTCCGGAGGTAGGCAACCAGGGCGGTCAGGTCTTCAGGGGGGAGCACCATCGGCGGCATCTTCGAGCCCGGCTTCATCGCGGCCGAATTGGCGATCCACTGCGCGAGGTGGTCGGGCCGGTTCTCCACCATCTCACTCCCGATCATCGACCGGGCCCCGACGTGCGTCAGGTTCGGGCCGATGACGGCGCGGGCCGCGGGGACGTCCTCCATCGTATGGCAGGCGATGCAGGCACTGCGGGCGAATACCGCCCGGCCTTTCTCCTCCACGCTGCCGGGCGCGATCGGGGCCGGCCCGGCCTGTTCCCGCGCGACCCACGCATCGAAGGCGGACGCGCTGTCCACCACCACGCGCAGCCGCATGTTGGCGTGGGACTCGCCGCAGAACTCGGCGCACTGCCCGTAATAGGTCCCGATGGAGTCGGCCGTGAACGCGAGGCGGCTGGTGCGGCCCAGGATCACGTCGCGCTTGCCGCCCAGCCCCGGCGCCCAGTAGCTGTGGATCACGTCGGCGGAGGTCATCGCGAGCGCCACCGGCCGGCCGACCGGTAGGTGCAACTCGTTCGCGGTCACCACCCCCAGGTCAGGATACCGGAACTCCCACCACCACTGATGGCCGATCACTTCCACCTGCATGGCGCCATCCGGCGCCTGGCCCGAGGTGCGGAAGATCGTCTGGATGGTCGGCACGGCGATGAACACGAGAATGACCGCGGGCGCGAGGGTCCAGCCGATTTCCAGGGCGGTGTGGCCGTGGGTCGCCTTGGGCGGCGGGGCGCCGGGGCGGGCCCGGAAGCGGATGATCGCGTATAGCAGGAGGCCCTCGACCACCACGAACACGGCGACCGCCCACCAGAAGATGTTGGTGAACAGCTGATCGATCGCGATGCCGAAATCGGATTTGGGCGCGAGCGTCGTCTGCGGGAATGGGCCGGCGCATCCCGTCACGCTCAGCAGGAGGGTGGTCAGCCAGCGCTTGTGTCGTCGTGGCACGGCGTCGGGTGTCCTCGGTGTCGGTCGCGAAGGCACAGGACAGTAACGCGGGACTGCACGGTCAGCAACCCAGTCGCATCCCCCGGGGCGGCCCCGACCGAGGGGCGTGGGCCTGTATATTCTCCCCATGCCAACGGATTCCTGGGTGCTGCATGGGCAGTCGCTGTGGGACTTCTTCACGGGCGACGCCACGGCCACGATCACCGTGCATTCGGATCTCGGCGAACATGACGCGCTGCCGGTCGCCGGGTGGTTTCGCCAGCCGACCGAGGGCGCCGACGCGGCGGCCCTGATGTTCGCGCGCGGGCGGGTGTTGGACGCGGGCGCGGGCACGGGGATCCACTCGCTCGCGCTCCAGGCGCGCGGGCTCGAAGTGTGCGCGATCGACTTCGTCCCGGAGGCAGTCGAGATCATGCGCGCCCGCGGCGTGCACGACGCACGCCGCGCGGACCTGCTCACCTTCGCGGGGGGGCCGGGGCCGTTCGACACGATCCTCGTGCTTGCCAACGGCTCGGGGCTCGCCGAGACACTGGAGGGGCTGCGCCGGCTGTTTGCCGCTTTCGACCGGCTGCTCGCACCAGGGGGCCAGGTCCTCATGGACTCATGCGACCTCAGGGCGCCAGGCCGCTCGATGACCCGGCCCGACGGCCGCTACCTCGGCGAGATCGAGTTCTGGCTCGAGTATCGCGGCGAGACGGGGATGCCGTTCCAGCAGCTGTACGTGGACCCCGTGACGCTCGCCGAGCGTGCGGAGCCCGCCGGGTGGCGATGCGAGGTCGTGTGGCAGGGCGAGGGCGGCGGGTACCTGGCGCGGCTGACGCGGCGCGGGACGTGAACTACCGCAGCGAGCAGGAGTTGGGCGGCGGCGGCATGAGCCGGGTCTACGTCGCCGAGGAGACGCGACTCAAGCGCGCGTGGTGGTGAAGGTCGCGCCGCCCGCCGCGCTCACGCTCCGAGCTCGACGGCTAGCCCCACCCCCGCCCGGACCGCCTTCTCGTAGACCACGGCCGCGGCCGCCACGTCTTGCAGGGCGGTGCCCGTGCTGTCGAAGATCACGATCTCCTCGGGGCGCATCCGGCCCGGGCGGCGCCCCGCGACGACCTGCCCCAGCTCGGCGCGCACGTCGTCGGGCGTCATCACCCCGGCCGCGAGCGCGTGGTGCAGGTCGCCGATCGCCGCGCACTGCTCGAGCAGGTCAACGATCACGGGGTTGGCGGCGAGTAGGGCAGGATCGATCTCCTGCTTGTCTGCGCTGTCGGCGCCGACGGCGGCGACGAAGGTTCCCGGCGCCACCCACTCGCGCTGGAGGAAGAACCTCCGCGCCGGCGTGCAGGTCACGACGACGTCACTCGTCGCGACGGCCGACTCCAGCTCGGTCGCCGGCGTGACCGCGAGGCCGAGCTCGGCCGCCATCTCGCCCGCGAACCGTCCCGCCATCTCGGGCGCCACGTCCCAGGCGTGCACCGTCCGGAGCGGCAGGACCCGGGCCAGCGACCGCAGCTGGATCCGCCCCTGCGCGCCGCAGCCGCAGATCGTGGCTACGCGCGAGTCGGGACGAGCGAGGTACGTCGCCGCGACACCCGTCGCGGCGCCCGTGCGCAAGATCGTGATCTCGATCGAGTCGAGCAGCGCGAGCGGCGAGCCGGTGTCCGCGTCGCACAAGGCGATCACCCCCTGGATGCGCGGCAGCCCGAACCGTTCCCCGTTGTGGAAGAAGTTGCCGTTGATCTTCGCAGCGAAATAGCGCGCCCCGCTCTCGAGGGCGGCGGCCTTGATGTGGAAGCTGCCGTCCCGCGCGGCAAACCCCAGCACGGCGGGCGCGGCAGTGCGTCCCTCGCCGTGCGCGCGAAACGCTCCCTCCACGGCCGCGATGCACTCGTCGAGCTCGAGTAACCGGGCGACCTCCCGGCGCGTGAGGATCAAGGTCATGCGATCGGTCCTTGCGGGGTGGGTACGGCAGTGATACAATTGAATCAATGAATGATTCATCTGCGACAGCGCAACGGCAAGGGGTACAGGCGCCGCCCTGGCTGGTTTTCATCCACCAGATCCCCCCCAAGCCGGACTATTTCCGCGTGAAAGTCCGGCGCCGACTGCGCCGGATCGGTGCGGTTGCCCTCAAGAATTCCGTGTACGTCCTGCCGCGGAGCGACGACGCCCTCGAGGACCTTCATTGGCTCCGCCGTGAGATCGAGGCCGATGGCGGCGAGGCCATGATCTGCGAGGCGACGTTCGTGGCAGGAGTTACGGACGGAGAACTCATGACCAGGTTCGCCTTCGATCGCGCCTCGGCGGCGCCCGCCGCGGCCGGGATCCGCGCCCCCGACCGGGTGCCGCCCGGCCACGCCTGGGTCACGCGGGAGCGCGTGTTCGTGGACCGCATCGCGAGCGCGTGGCTGATCCGGCGGTTCATCGATCCCGAGGCGCGCTTCAAGTTCGTGGCCGCTCACCGGTACCGCCCGGCCGCCGATGAGCGCCGCTTCGACATGTTCGAGGCCGAATACACGCACGAGGGCGAGCGCTGCACGTTCGAGACCCTGCTCCACCGCTTCGCCCTGGCCGACCCCGCCCTCCAGGCGATCGCCGAGATCGTGCACGACATCGACTGCAAGGACGACAAGTTCGGCCGCCCCGAGGCGCCAGGGATCGCAACGCTGCTCCAGGGTATCGCCGCCGGCGCCGCCGACGACGCGGCGCGGGTGGCGCGCGGCGCCATCCTGTTCGAGGACCTCTACGCGCGATTCACGGAGCCCGCCGTCTGAGCGCGAGCTTGCGCCAGTTGGTGACCTACTTTCTCCGCCTCGGCACGATCGGGTTCGGCGGGCCGATCGCGCTCGTGGGCTACATGCAGCGCGACCTGGTCGAGCGGCGCGGCTGGATCACCCCGCGGGAGTACACCGAGGGGCTGGCCTTCAGCCAGCTGGCCCCGGGTCCGCTCGCGGCCCAGCTTGCCATCTACCTCGGGTGGGTGCGGGGCCGACTCCTGGGCGCCACGCTCGCGGGCCTGGCCTTCGTCACCCCTTCCTTCCTTATGGTCCTGGGGCTCTCGGCACTGTACGTCCGCTTCGGGGGGCTGCCGTGGATGCGCGGCGCGTTCTACGGCATCGGCGCGGCGGTTATCACGATCATCGCGCGCAGCGCGCTCAAGCTCGTGCGGATGACGCTGCGCGCCGACCGGCTGCTGTGGGGTATCTTCGCGGTCAATGCGGCCGCCACCGCATGGACGGCGTCGGAGATCCTCTGGGTGTTCGTGGCGAGCGGTGCGGTCGTGGTGCTTCTGCGCGGCCTCGTCGCCCCCCGGGCGGGACACGCCGCGGGCCTGGCGTTCCCGCCCTGGCTCCTCGCCGCCCTCCCCGCCCCGGTCACGCCGGGACTTCTGGGGCAACTACTCTGGTTTTTCACCAAAGCGGGGGCGGTGGTGTTCGGCAGCGGGCTTGCCATCGTTCCGTTCCTCTATGGAGGCGTCGTCCAGCAGTACGGCTGGCTCACGGAGCGGCAGTTCCTCGACGCCGTCGCTGTCTCGATGATCACGCCCGGCCCGGTCGTGATCACGGTCGCCTTCATCGGCTATCTCACCGCCGGCCCCCTCGGCGCGATCACCGCCTCCGTCGGCGTGTTCCTTCCCGTTTACCTGACGGTCGTGTTGGCCGCGCCGTACTACCACCGCCTGGCGCGCAACCCCCGGATCAAGGCGTTCGTGGACGGCGTGACCGCTGCGGCGACGGGGGCCATCGCCGGGGCGGCGGTCGTGCTGGGCCGCCGGGCGATCGCCGATTGGCCCACCGCGGGCGTGGCCGTCGCGACGCTCGTCGTCCTGGTGTTCGTGAAGAAAGTGCCCGAGCCGCTGGTGATCGCCGCGGCGGGGATGGCCGGGATCCTGCTGGGCTAAGCGGGCTCGGGATCCGCCGCCGGCCGGCCCATCTCCCGGAGCCAGCGGTAGTGCGAGGCTAGCGCGGCCCGGAGGCTCGGGTGCGCCTGGTAGCGGACGCCGAACCGGCGGCACACGTCTTCCACGATCGGCGCGAGCTTGGGATAGTGCAGGTGGCAGATGTGCGGGAACAGGTGGTGCTCGATCTGATAATTGAGGCCGCCAAGGTAGAGGGTGAGGAGGCGGCTGTGGCGCGCGAAGTCGACCGTCGTATGCACCTGATGCACGGCCCATTCGGCGGCCATCCGGAGCGTGTCGGACGAGGGCGCCGGGAAGTCCGCCTCCTCGACGCAATGGGCTAGCTGGAACACCACGCCGAGGAGGATGCCCAGCCCGAATGATGTCCCCGCGTACACCACCAGCACCGCCCACCACGGGTGCAGGAGCAGCGGGATCAGGAAAGCGAGGGAGAAGAACACCACCTTCCCCACCACGAACAGCACCAACTCCCCGTCCTTGGGGCGCGGCACGTCGCGGGTCCCCACACGCCCTTCGATCAGCTCCTTGAAGTCGTCCACCAGCTGCCACTTGACCGTGATCAACCCGTACAGCAGCCACATGTACACGTGCTGGAAGCGGTGCAGCCGGTAGCGCGGCTGCTGCGGCGCGAGCCGCCCCAGCGCGCCCACGTTGATGTCGTCGTCGGCGCCCTCGATGTTCGGGTACGTGTGGTGGAGGACGTTGTGCTTCCAGCGCCAGAAGTAGGAGCTGCCGCCGATCACGTCGAGGGCGAACGCCATCACCCGGCCCACCAGCTTCGAGGCGGAGTAGCCGCCGTGCGCACCATCGTGCTGGATGTTGAACCCGATCGCCGCCATCGCGAGCGCGAGGGAGGCCGCCGCAGCCGTCACCTGCCACCAGCCGCGGGCGACGAACACCAGAAGCACGTAGGAGAGGGCGAACCAGGCGAAGATTGCCGCCGTCTTGAGGTACATCCGCGGCAGATCGCGGGGCCGGAGGCCGGTGGTCGCGAAGTAGTCCGCGACCCGCGCCTTCACTTCCTGTTGGAACGCGGTCGCCCGCTCGAAGGTGATGTGCATCCGGCCAATATAAACACCCTCCTAGGGGCGGCGGCCACCCATCATATCATGCGGCGTTTCGGTGATGGACGTCCTTGCGTCGTTGCCGCGCCCCGTGAGCACCATCGTCATCCCGTTCTTCGCCTTGACCCGCACCATCCCGAACGGCACCTCGGGGGCGACCCATGCCTCGCCGCCATCCTCGTTGCGGATGTGCAGAGCGCGGAACGTCCCCGCGGGCACCGTGACGCTTTCCCACCCGACCACCTGCGCCGTGGCGCAGTTCTTGGCGATCTCTTGGGCCATGTTGGTGGTGATGAAGCGGTTCGCCATCCCGATCATGGCGTCGGGGTACTTCATCGCGGGGTGGTCGCCCGCCTTCATCACGAGGCTGTGGACTTGCACAGCTGTCGTGCCGAGCCCGGACAC
The DNA here is from genome assembly GCA_016177465.1 of Gemmatimonadota bacterium. GTDB lineage: Bacteria > Gemmatimonadota > Gemmatimonadetes > Gemmatimonadales > GWC2-71-9 > JACOVF01. The sequence continues at coordinate 4,587 of JACOVF010000114.1, read as the reverse complement.
GAGCATCTGCATGATCGTGGTTTCCGTCTTGCCCTTGTGCCGCCGCCCGAAGGACATTTCATACAGGGCGCGCGCGCCCGTCCCCGTGCCCTCTATGCCCACGATGGCGAAGCGCATCGTGCCGCTGTCCGCGCGGCCGCCGCTCGACTCGTAGGCGGCCCATTGACCGGCCTTGAAGGTGCGGTGCTGGCGGCACAGGTCGGCGAAGTCCTGGGCGGCGAGGGCGGCGGCGGGCAAGGCGACGAGTGCCGCGATCGCGACGAGCGTGGCGGCGCGAAGACGGGTCATGACGCGGCATCCTGGGAAAGGGTCCACTGGAACCTACCCCGCGGCCTGGATTCCGGGAACTCGCGCCCAGGGCGCCGGCTCTTCCCCGCCTTCCCCCCCCGGCATATCGTAGCCTCCATGACCGCGCCACCGCCGTTCGCCGTCGCCGTGCTGCCGTTCGCCAACCTGAGTGGCGCTTCGGAGCACGAGCACTTCACGGACGGTCTCGCGGAGTCAATCCGCGACGCGCTCGCCGGCGTGCGCGCCCTCCGCGTCGCCCCCTGGACCTCGAGCCTCGCCCTGAAAGGCCGCGTGACGGAGGCCCGCGAGGCGGGCGAGCGCCTGCAGGCTGCGGCCGTGCTCGACGGCGGCCTCCGCAAGACCGCCACGCGCCTCCAGCTCACTGCCCAGCTCGCGACCGGCCCGGAGGGTGCGGCGCGCTGGTCGCAGCGCTTCGACCGCCCCCACGCCGACGTATTCGCGGTGCGTCACGAGGTGACCCGGAGCGTCGTGGCGGCGCTCGGCGTCACCCTCACGGCGGAAGAGGAGCGCGCGCTCGCGCGGGCGCCCACGACCGACATCCGGGCCTTCGACAGCTACCTGCGCGGCCGCCAGCTGGCCCGCCAGTTGCTGCGACGCAACCAGGAGTACGCGCTCCAGATGTTCGGCGACGCAATCAAAGTGGACCCCGCGTTCGCGGCCGCCCACGCCGGCGCGGCGATGTGCTCAGCGATGATGTACCAGTACTGGGACTCGAGCGACGCCAACGTGCAGGCGGCCGACGCGGCGAGCGCGAAGGCTGTCGAGCTCGCGCCCGACCTCGCCGACGCCCGCGTCGCGCGCGGCGTCGCGCTCTCGCTCGCCAAGCGGTTCGACGAGGCGGAACAGGAGTTCGCGGCCGCCCTGGAACTGCGGCCCGACTCGTTCGAAGCGTACTACTTCCGGGCCCGAGCGTGCCGCGCCCAAGGACAGGACGCGCTCGCCGCGCAGTGGTACGAGCGAGCGTGTGAGCTCCGGCCGGAGGACTACGCCACGCCGCAGCTGCTCGCGAGCGTGTACCTGGGCCTGGGCCGGCCGGACGACGCCAAGGCCACACAGCGACGTGCGCTCGAGCTGGCCAAGCAGCACTTGGAACGCTACCCCGACGACGCCCGCGCCCTGTATCTGGGCGCCGGCGCACTGGCGATTTTGGGCGACTCCACCCGCGCCCGAGAGTGGGCGAAGCGTGCGGTGGCCATGGACCCCGACGACTCCGCCGTGCTCTACAATGTTGCCTGCGCCTACGCCCTCATGGGCCTGCGCGACTCGGCCATCGACTGCCTCGAGCAGGCCATTGCCAACGGGTTCCGGCATTGGCAGTGGATCGAGCACGACTCGGACCTCGATTCGCTGCGCGAGTCGCCGCGGTTCGGAGCGCTGCTGGAGAAACGGTGAGGCAACCTTAGATTCCCGAGAGTCGCGACCGTGGCGGAACTGGCAGACGCGCAGGACTTAGGATCCTGTGGGGTAACCCGTGAGGGTTCGACTCCCTCCGGTCGCACTCCCCGCCTGGGGAGGTCTCCGTGGGGAGTGGGTTCGTTTCGGGTGCCCCGGTGGCTTCGCGATCCCCACTCCCCTCTCCCCCTCGTAGTTAGATTTCGCTCTGCCATGGCCGCCGACATCCAGATCACCAAGACCGCCTCCGAGCCTGGCGCCGCCTCGCTCGCCGTAACCGTGCCGGCCGAGAACATCCAGGCCGCCGAGGAGAAGGCCACCCGGGTCTGGCAGGCGCGCGTCCGCCTCCCCGGCTTCCGCAAGGGCAAGGCCCCCGCGGCGGTCGTGAAGAGGAAGTTCGGCGACGATATCCGCCAGCAGGTGCTCGAGGACCTGGTGCGGGAGAGCTGGTCCCGCGCGCTCGAGCAGGAGGCCCTGAAGCCGATCGCCGAGCCCCACATCCATAACCTGAAGTGGGAGCAGGGGGGGGGCGCGCCCCTCACCTTCGAGTTCCATGTCGAGGTGAAGCCCGAGTTGCAGCTCGCCCGCGTGGGCGGCTTCACCCTCAAGCGCACGGTGCGCCCGGTGACCGACCAGCAGGTGGACGCCCAGCTGAACGAGCTGCGCGAGCAGCGCGCTCCCTGGGTCCCGGTGACGGCGGAGCAGCCGAAGCCCAAGGACCTGGTGCACGTTACGATCGCGACGCGCGAGGGAACCGGGGCGAAGGACCCGCAGCCTTACCAGCTCGTGTTGGGCGAGGGTCGGGCGATCCCGGACGTGGAGGAGCGCATCATGGGGCTCCTCCCCGGCGAGATGGTGGACGCGACCGTGCGGTTCCCCGACGATTTCCCCGAGGAAACGAAGCGGGGGCAGACGCGGGACATCCGCATCACCTTGCACGAAGTGAAGCGCCAGGAGCTCCCCGCCCTCGACGATGCCTTGGCGCGCGAGGTGGGGGACTTCGACTCGCTCGACGCGCTGCGCCGGGGGGTGCGCGCGGACATGGAGAAGGACGGAGCGCGAGACGCGGACGCCCGGCTGCGCGCCGAGCTGATCGAGCACATTGTGGCAGCGAACCAGGTGGCGGCGCCCCGTCCGCTGGTCGAGCGCGCGACGTACGTCTACGCCCAAACCTACGGGATTCCCGAGGACCAGTGGGCCAAGTTCGCGGCGGAGTTCCGGCCGGTCGCCGAGGCGCAGGTGCGCCGTGACCTGGTGCTCGATTGGGTGGTCGAGCGGCAGCAGCTGCAGGCCACCGAGGCGGAGCTGGACGCGAAGGTCCAGGAGCTCGCCGCCCGGCGCCAGCTGCCGGCCGCCCAGCTGTACGCAAGTCTGGAGAAGGCGAAGCGGCTCCGCGATCTCGAGCGGAGCATCACCGAGGAGAAGGCGTTCGCCTTCCTCCTCTCGCAATCCACCGTGGAGCACGCGTGACCGTGAGCACGATATATCCGCCCTACATCATCGAGCGCTCGAGCCGTGGGGAGCGCACGTACGACATCTTCAGCCGACTCCTGATGGACCGGATCGTTTTCCTGGGGAGCCCGATCGACGACACGGTAGCGAACATCGTGATCGCCCAGCTGCTCTTCCTCGAGGCCGACAACCCCGAGCGGGACATCTACCTCTACATCAACTCGCCGGGCGGCCTGGTGTCGAGCGGGATGGCGATCTACGACACGCTGCAGTTTCTCAACGCCCCGGTGAACACGATCTGCATGGGGATGGCGGCCTCGATGGGGTCGTTCCTGCTCTCCGCCGGCACCAAGGGGAAGCGGTCCGCACTGCCGCACGCCCGGATCATGATCCACCAGCCCTCGGGCGGCACCCAGGGGACCGCGGCGGACATCGAGATCCAGGCGCGCGAGATCCTGTACCTGCGCGGCAAGCTGAACGAGCTGTACGCCAAGCACACCGGCCAGACCCTCGAGCAGATCGAGCGGGACATGGACCGCGACCGCTTCATGTCGGCCGAGGAGGCGAAGGGGTACGGGATCATCGATCACGTCATCGCGCACCGTCGCGACATAGACGGGGGGAGCCCGAAAAAGGCCTGAGGACTTGCGCCGTCTCGGTGCATTTCCCATGTTACGCTCCCATGTCGCACGATAAGCACCTCCGCTGCTCCTTCTGCGGCAAGTCGAAGGACTCGGTCCGGAAGTTCATTTCCGGACCGTCGGTCTACATCTGTAATGAGTGCATCGCGCTTTGCAACGAGATCCTGGCAGAAGACGAGGAGCGGGAAGTCTCCGAGGCGATTACCCAAGTCCCCACGCCCGCGGAGATCAAAGAGGTCCTCGACCAGTACGTGATCGGCCAGGAGCGCGCCAAGAAGACCCTGGCCGTCGCCGTCTACAACCACTACAAGCGGATCAACTCCCACTCGGGGCGCGACAACGACGTTGAGCTCGACAAGAGCAACATCCTGCTGATCGGACCCACGGGGGTGGGCAAGACCCTGCTCGCCCAGACTCTGGCGCGCATCCTCGACGTCCCCTTCACCATCGCCGACGCCACCACCCTCACCGAAGCGGGGTACGTCGGCGAGGACGTGGAGAACATCCTGGTGCGGTTGCTGCAGGCGGGGGATTTCAACGTCTCCGAGTGCGAGCGCGGCATTGTCTACATCGACGAGATCGACAAGATCGCCCGCAAGTCGGGCAATCCCTCCATCACCCGCGACGTCTCCGGCGAAGGAGTGCAGCAGGAACTGCTGAAGATTCTCGAGGGGACCATCTCCGGGGTGCCGCCCAAAGGGGGGCGCAAACACCCCGAACAACCCCTGGTCCAGATCAACACCCGCAATATCCTCTTCATCTGCGGCGGGGCTTTCGACGGGCTGGATAAGAT
>JACOVF010000001.1 GCA_016177465.1 Gemmatimonadota bacterium | reverse complement strand
GTGCTGAAGCGCACTGGTACGCTTCAGCGTTGTGTCTCGCCGAGCCCGCCCCTTCGGGTGGAGAGAAACGGCGCCTCACCGGGGGATCCTAGAGCGACCTGTGCCCGCTCATCAGCTCTTCGTTCATCTCGCCTGGACAACCCGCGACCGCCGGCCGATGATCGACGCGGCCACCCGCGCCTTCCTCGAGGCGTACTTCCGGCGAGTCGCGGTGGGGGAGCGCGTGGAGTTACTCGCCTTGGCGATTCTCCAGACTCACGTGCACCTGCTCGTCAAGATCGCGGCCCGGGTCGATCTCCCTCGGCTCGTGCAGCTGATGAAAGGTGGGAGCAGCTACTCGGCCAGCCGCCTCCCCGAAAACACCCTGGGCCTACGGTGGGCTCGCGAGTACTCGGCGACGACAGTTGGGCCGAAGCAGATCGACACGGTGGTTCGTTACCTCGAACGTCAGAAGGAGCACCATCCGGGCGAGGGAATCACACACTGAAGCCTGCGCTCGGCAAGGCACCGCGGTCAAAGCGCCGCGCGCTAAAGCCACGCTTCAGCGTTGTGTCTCGCCGAGCCCACCCCTTCGGGGTGGGAAAGAGCGTGGCGAGGAAAGGTTTTACTTCCGGAGAACGACCCCTTAGTCCACCGCCGCCTCATACGCCTCCACCGGCGGGCACACGCACCACCAGGTTCCGGTCCCCGTACGCCCCGTCGATCCGGCCCACCGGCGGCCACACCTTGTGTTCGCGCGTCGCCGGCGTCGGGAAGCCGGCGCGCTCGCGGGAATAGGGCCGGTCCCATTCGTCGGCAAGCAGGTCCGCCAGGCAGTGCGGCGCGTTCTTCAGGAGGTTGTTCTCCCGATCCGCCTCGCCGCGCTCGATTTCGCGGATCTCCTCGCGGATCGCGATCAACGCGTCGCAGAACCGGTCCAGCTCCGCCCTGGGTTCGCTCTCGGTCGGTTCCACCATGAGCGTGCCGGGGACGGGGAACGAGACCGTGGGCGGGTGGAACCCATAGTCGATCAGCCGTTTCGCGATGTCCTCCACGTCCACCCCGGCCGAGGCTTTGAAGGGCCGGGTGTCGAGGATGCACTCGTGCGCGATCAACCCGTGCTGGCCCGCGTACAACAGGTCGTAGTGGCCCGCCAGCCGCTTGGCGATGTAGTTGGCGTTGAGGATCGCGTACTTCGTCGCCTCGGTCAGGCCGTCGGGGCCCATCATCGCGATGTACGCCCACGAGATCGGCAGGATCGACGGGCTGCCCCACGGGGCCGCGGAGACGGTGCCGCACGACTGCGCGATGCCGAGCGGCACCACGGGGTGGTCCGGGAGGTACGGGCCGAGGTGCGCCGCGACGCCGATCGGCCCCATCCCGGGCCCGCCGCCACCGTGCGGGATGCAGAACGTCTTGTGCAAGTTCAGGTGGCAGACGTCGGCGCCGATGTCGCCGGGGCGGCACAGGCCGACCTGCGCGTTCATGTTGGCGCCGTCCATATACACCTGCCCGCCGTGCTCGTGCACGATGCGGCACACCTCCTTGATCGTGCCCTCGAACACGCCGTGGGTGGAGGGATACGTCACCATCAGCGCGCCGAGGGTGTCCCGATGCTGCTCCGCCTTGGCGGCGAGGTCGGCCACGTCGATGTTGCCCTGCGGATCGGTCTTCACCACCACGACCTGCATCCCCGCCATCACGGCGCTTGCCGGGTTGGTGCCGTGCGCCGACTGGGGAATGAGGCACGTGGTACGGTGCCCCTGGCCGCGCGCCCGCTGGTAGGCGCGGATCACGAGCAGCCCGGCGAACTCGCCTTGAGAGCCGGCGTTGGGCTGGAGCGAGACCTTGGCGAATCCCGTGATCTCGGCAAGCCACAACTCGAGCTGCCGGAACAGTTCCGTGTACCCGGCGGCCTGCTCGCGCGGGGCGAAGGGGTGCAGCCGGCCGAACTCGGGCCAGGTGACGGGAATCATTTCGGTCGTCGCGTTGAGCTTCATCGTGCAGGAGCCGAGCGGGATCATCGCCGAGGTGAGCGACAGGTCGCGATCCTCGAGTCGCTTGAGGTAGCGCAGCATCTCGGTCTCGGAGCGGTGCGTGTTGAAGACCGGATGCATGAGGTACGGCGACGTGCGCGCGAGCCCGGCGGGAATGGCGTGGCCGGACTGCGTCGCGAGCTCTTCCAGGCGGAAGCCGAGCGGCTTGCCCAAGGCGAACACGGCGGCGAGGTCGGCGACGTCGGCGAGCGACGTGGTCTCGTCGAGGGCGATCCCGATCCGGGTGGTCGAGAGGGGGCGAAGGTTGATTTGTTTCGCCCGGGCGGCGTCCTGAATCTTGGGCGCCACCGCGGCGTCCGCCTCGACGCTCAGCGTGTCGAAGAAGTGCGGATAGGTCAGGCGAAACCCGAGCCGTTGCAAGGCCTCCGCCAGGACGGCGGTGAGACCGTGCACCCGCTCGGCGATGCGCCGGATCCCGTCGGAGCCGTGATAGACCGCGTACATCCCGGCCGCCACCGCCAGGAGCACCTGTGCAGTGCACACGTTGCTCGTGGCCTTGTCACGCCGGATGTGCTGCTCCCGCGTCTGCAAGGCCATGCGCAGCCCCGGCCGGCCCGCCGCGTCTCGCGAGACGCCGATGATGCGGCCGGGGAGATGGCGCTTGTACTCGTCCTTGGTCGCGAAAAACGCGGCGTGCGGCCCGCCATAGCCCAAGGGAACGCCGAAGCGCTGCGAATTGCCGACGGCGATGTCGGCCCCCCATTCGCCGGGGGGCGTGAGCACGGCGAGGGCGAGGAGGTCGGTCGCCGCGGTGACCAGCGCGCCGGCCGCGTGGGCCGCCTCGCACAGCGGGCGGTAGTCCGTGATGGCGCCGTCGGTCGCGGGGTACTGCACCAGCACGCCGATCACGCCGGGGCCGAAGGTGAACGTCCTGGGGTCACCCACCACCGTCTCGACCCCGCGCGCCTCGGCGCGGGTGCGGACCACAGCGATCGTCTGGGGGTGGCAGGCCTCGTCCACCAGGTAGATCTGCCGGCCGGCATGCTTCGCCACCGCCCGCGTCATGTGCATCGCTTCGGCGGCCGCCGTGCCCTCGTCGAGCAACGACGCGTTGGCGATCGGTAGGCCGGTAAGGTCGGCCACCATCGTCTGGAAGTTGAGTAGCGCCTCGAGCCGCCCCTGCGCAATCTCCGCCTGGTAGGGCGTGTACGCCGTGTACCAGCCGGGGTTTTGCAGGATGTTGCGCAGGATCACGGGTGGGGTCACGCAGTCGTGATAGCCCATCCCCAGGTAGGAACGGAACACCCGGTTCGCGGCCGCCAGGTCGCGCAGCGTCTCGAGCGCCTCGGGCTCCGATAGCGCGGCCGGAAGCTGGAGCGGCCCTAAAGGACTCCCGGGCGGTCGCCGGCGCATCCGGATGTCGGCCGGCACCACCGCGTCGATGAACGCATCGAGTGACGCGTAGCGGAGCTGCTCCAGCATCGCCCGCGTGTCATCGGCGCGCGGGCCGATGTGGCGCGAGACGAACGTGTCGGGATGGGTGAGCAGCGGTGCAGCTTTCGGCATGGCGGTGGTCTCAGGAGTGTTTGAGGGACTGCCCGGGCGCGAGGATGACGACATCGGCCCGGTTCCCGACCCGTCGTCTGAAGTCCTCCGGGTCGGCCCGGATGATGTCCCACGTATTGTAGTGCATCGGGATCGCGATGTGCGGTCGGACGAACTCGACGGCGCGCACCGCGTCGTCGACGCCCATCGTGTAGTTGTCGCCGATCGGCACCAACATGACGTCCACGCGCCCTTCGAGCAGCTTCATCTCCAGCGTCAGCGCCGTGTCCCCGGTGTGATAGATGGTCTTGCCCCCGAGGGTGACCACCAGGCCGCAGGGGTTCGTGGTGTGCGAGCCGTCGTCGCCCTCCACCGCGCCGCCGTGGAACGCGGGGACGAGCTTGACGCGCCCGAACGGGAACTGGTGCGCTCCGCCGATGTGCATGCCGTGCACGATCGCGCCGTTCGTGCCGCAGAAGGTCGCTAGTTCGAAGGTGGCGACGATCGTCGCCCCGTCGCGCTTCGCGATCGGGATCGCGTCGCCCAGATGGTCACCATGGCCGTGCGAGAGCAGCACCGCGTCGACCTTCGGCAGCCGGTCAAGGCCGATGTCGGCCGCGGGGTTCCCGGTCAGGAACGGGTCGATGATGACCCGCCGACCGTCTCCTTCGAGGACGAAACAGGCGTGGCCGTGAAACGTGAGGGTGAGCATGAGCCGTCAGCGCTCAGCCATCAGCCGTCAGTGCGCACGCTGAGGGCTGATGGCTATTCTCCGATGTGCCCTGCGTAGGCGCTGCTTCCCAAGAGCTGGTCGAGCTCCTTGGGGCTCTTCACCCGCAACTTGATCATCCACCCGTCGCCGTACGGGTCGCGGTTCACCAACGCGGGGTCGTTCTCAAGCGCGGTATTCACCTCGACGACCGTGCCGGCGAGCGGACAGTACAGCTCCGAGACCGCCTTCACGGCTTCGATCGTCCCGAACACCTCCATCCGTGCGAACGTGCTGCCGAGTTTCGGCAGGTCCACGTAGACGACGTCGCCGAGCTCGCCCTGCGCGTAGTCGGTGATCCCGATCTGCACGACAGACGTGTCTTCCGTCTTTTTCACGTACTCGTGCTCTTCGGTGTAGTAGAGGTCCTGCGGGATGTTGGACATGCGCGGCCCGGTTTTCCCAGTCGAGTGGTGAAGTCGGGGCGAAGGTTACCGGCGGTGGAAACCACTGTCAAGGCAACGGGTTGAGCGTTACGCGCTCGTGAGCCCAAGGGCGCAAGTCGAGCGGCACACCCGGCTCGCCCAAGACGAACAGCGCCCCGGGTTTGCCCGCCGCGGTCCACGCCTGCCGCGCTGCGTCGGCCACCTGAGGCACGGCCACGACCGTATCCGTCGGGCTTTCCTGGATCGCTCTTAGAATCGACGGCGCTTTCCCAGTCACCCGGCGCACCTCGGCACCGGCGTCGCGATAACGGGCTTCGAGCGCCTCGAGCGCCGGGACCGCTTCCTTCCCGTCGCCTGTAGCCAGGAGCACGGCCGCCCCTGGCTTCTCGAGCGCCCGCTCGGCGGCCCGGCGGCGCAGATCCTCGAACAGCAGCCGGGCCTTGGCTTCGAGTTCCTCCAGCGTCCCGTCGTTGTCGACCACGAAGTGGCTCTTCGGCCGCTTGCGCTCGGCCGGCATCTGGGATGCGATCATCCGGTCGGAATCTTCGTTCGACAAGTCGCGCAGCGTCCGGAGCCGGGTGCGCCGCAAGGCCACGGGTGCATCCACGAGGACCACGACGTCGAACTGCGACGGGTCGAGGACCTCGAACAGGAGCGGGATGTCGTTCACCAGAAGGAGGTCGCCGCGCTGCTCGGCCGCCTGGTGCAACTCCTCCCGGCGGCGCTGGACGGCGGGGTGCACGATGGCGTTCAGGGCGGCGAGCGCCGGGTCGTCTCCCATGACCTTGGCGCGCAGGGCGGGTCGATCGAGGGAGCCGTTCGGGGCCAGCACATCGGCCCCGAACCGCCTGGCGATCGCGGCGAGCACCTCGCTCCCCGGCGCCTGGGCCTCCCGGGCAAGCTCGTCCGCGTCGACGACCGTGGCCCCCCAGCGGCGGAACAGTTCGACGACGGTGGATTTTCCGGAGGCGATGTTGCCGGTGAGCGCGATGTTGAGCACAGGGGCTCTAGAGCAGTGCGGTCTGATCTTCATCCGCCTTGGGAACCCGGTGACAGTGCCGGCACCTGGCCTCGTAGGACTCCCGGCCGCCGATCAGGATCGTGGG
>JACOVF010000113.1 GCA_016177465.1 Gemmatimonadota bacterium | reverse complement strand
GTGAAGAGCCTCGCCGAACAGTCGAAGAAGGCGACCGTCGAGGTGCGGCGCATCCTGGGGGAGATCCAGCGGGCCACGAGCGCGGCGGTGATGACCACCGAGCAGGGCACGAAGCAGGTGGCGGCGGCGACCAAGCAGGTGACCGAAGTCGTCGGCGGCACGGCGCAGGCGGCGGCGCAGATCGTGGCGTCGGCGGGTCAGCAGGCGGCGGGGATGACCCAGATCCGGCAGGCGATGGCGAGTATCCACGAGGCGACCCAGCAGAACCTCGCCTCCACCAAGCAGGCCGAGCGCGCCGCGCAGGACCTCAACGCCCTGGGGACCAGGCTGTTGGACTTGGTGGGCGGCAACCGGCGGGAGCCGGTGCGCGTGGCGCATCGATGAATGCGGAGCGGTTGGCCCCAAGGGAGGCCGCATGCACTGGACGGTGAATCGCCGGATCGCGACGGGCTTCGGGGTGGCCTTGAGCCTGGTCGTCGTCGTCGCCGTCGTCGCCGTGGTCGCCCTCCACGTGTCGGCAAGGGGATACGGCGCCGCTGTCGGCGAGCAACGCTTGCGCCTCCTGCCGGCGGTGCAGGCCGAATCCGAGTTCCGGCGCGCGATCATCGACTACGTGTCGTTCCTCGCCAATCGCCAGGAGGGGGACGCCCACAGCCGGGACAGCACCCTGGCCCTCAGCCGGGCGCTCATCACCGAGCTGCGCGACTCGGCGGAGACCGCCGACGACCGCACGGCGTTGGACGAAGTGCTGGCCGGGCTGGCTCAGTGGGACCAGAGTTCGCGCGCCTCGATGGCCGCGGCTCGCGCGGGGCGGGACGCCGAGGCCCTGCGGATCCGCGACGCCCGCGCGATCCCGGCACGGGAGGCAGCGCGCGAGGCCCTTCGCCGAGAGGTGCGCCGCCTTGAAGACCGGACAGCCGGGGTGCTGCGCGCCAGCCAAGCGACCGCCGCGCGGATGCGCGCGACGCTCCTCCTTGGCGCCCTGCTCGCGCTGGCGGTGGGGATCTTCTCAGCCGTCCTGTTGAACCGCGCCGTGAGCGGACCGCTTCAGGAGACCACCGGCGTCCTCGCCTCGAGCGCGGCGGAGATCCTCGCGGCCACGACCCAGCAGGCCTCCGGGGCGAGCGAATCATCGGCGGCGGTGACGGAGACGGTGACCACGGTGGACGAGGTGGCGCAGACGGCCGAGCAGGCGGCGCAACGCGCGAAGGCCGTAGCCGATTCCGCCCAGCGGGCGGCGGAGATCGGCAAGGCGGGCCGCAAAGCCGTCGAGGACTCGACCGCAGCGATGGCGGCGGTGAAGGAGCAGGTCGAGGCGGTCGCCGAGAGCATTCTGGCGCTCGCCGAGCAGGCGCAGGCGATCGGCGAGATCATCGCGAGCGTGACCGACATCGCGGAGCAGACCAACCTCCTGGCATTGAACGCGGCCGTCGAAGCGGCGCGCGCGGGCGAGCAAGGCCGCGGGTTCGCCGTGGTGGCGGGCGAGGTGAAGAGTCTCGCCGAACAGTCGAAGAAGGCGACCGTCGAGGTACGGCGCATCCTGGGGGAGATCCAGCGGGCCACGAGCGCGGCGGTGATGACCACCGAGCAGGGCACGAAGCAGGTGGCGACCACCTCGAAGCAGGTGACGGAAGCCGGCGAGACGATCCGGGCCCTGGCCGACGCGGTGGGGGAGGCCGCGCAGGCCGCGGCGCAGATCGTGGCGTCCGCGGGCCAGCAGGCGGTGGGGATGACGCAGATCCGGCAGGCCATGGCGAACATCCACGAGGCGACCCAGCAGAACCTCGCCTCGACCAAGCAGGCCGAGCGCGCCGCGCAGGACCTCAACGCCGTGGGGAGCAAGCTGCTCGAGCTCGTCGGCGGCGACCGGCACGCGGTCCGAGGGCCGCGGCGAACTTGAGGAGCAAGTCCGCGCGGTGAACGGCGAGAGGCTGCAGGGATGTCATGCTCTATGGATGTCCCGGGGTGCTGATCCGTGGCTCCGGCAGAGGAGGGTGCACGACGATGACTAACCTTAGGCAAGGCGACGTGGCGACCGGACAGCGCATGCGGGAGGAGATGGGGCTCGCCGAGCAGGCAGCGTTTCTCAACTCCGTGCTCGAGAGCTCCACCGAGTATTCGATCGTCGCCAAGGACCTGGAAGGGCGAATCCTCGCCTGGAACGAGGGCGCGCGTCGCATCTACGGCTACCAGCCCGGGGACGTAGTCGGGAAGAGCGCCTTCGTCCTGCATGACCCCGAGGACGTGAAGACGGGGAAGGCCCAGCAGTTCCTGGACGAGGCGCGCCGCACCGGGAAGTGGTCGGGGGCGCTGACCCGGGTGCGCAAGAACGGCAGCCGGTTCCGCGCGTTCGTCACCATAACGCTGCGCCGCGACTCGGCCGGGCATCCCACCGGCTTCACGATGATCTCCCGCGATCTGAGCGAGTCCGAGCGCATCGAGCGCGAGCTGCGGGAGTCGCAGGCGTACAACCGCGGCCTGATCGAGTCGAACATCGACGCCCTGATGACCACCGACCCCCTCGGGATCATCACTGACGTGAACCGCCAGATGTGCGAGATCACCGGCCGAAGT
>JACOVF010000129.1 GCA_016177465.1 Gemmatimonadota bacterium | reverse complement strand
AGCGCCTCCTGGCTGTGGCGCACGTCCCGCACCATCCGGTCGAAGGCGTGGACCACAGGCTCGAACTCGCGCGGCGTACCCTCGCTGGGCGGGAACGCCGGCGGCGCCGCGCCGCGGCCGACCGCCAGCGCCGCGTCGCGCAGCGCCGCGACCGGCTTGGCCAGTCCGCGCGCCGCGAGCGCCGCGAGGGTGAACGCGGCCGCCAGCCCCGCGAGCGTCGCGAAGATCAGCGACAGTCCGAGATCCTCCTGCTGGCGGCGCACCCGGTCGTCGTCCAGCAGCTGCGGCGCCGCCAGGATCGCCTGGCCCCCGGGCGGCCCTGCGAGCACGACGCCATAGCCGACGCGAATCGGCCGGCCCGCGGTCCGCCCGTCCGCCGTCATCTCGAGCTCGTCCTCAAGCGCCAGCCGCTGGAACACCGCCGGCGCGAGCAGCGGGTCGACGAGGCCCAGCTCCCCCAGCACCGGGGAGCTGGTGCCGGCCAACACGCCGTCGCGGTAGAGCCAGAGATCCGCATCGAGCCGCGCGCCCATTTCCGCGATCGCCTGGCCCAGGGCGGCCGGCCGGTCGAGGACGATCGCGCCGGCGGTGACGGCCGCATCACGAAGCGTCTGGCGGATCAGCAGATCTCCGGCTCGGCGGGCCTCGTCCCGCAGCCGGGCGAAGCTCCAGATCGCAAACGCCAGTACCGGGACCACGAAGAACGCGGCGAGCGCCGCACTCAGGCGCACCCGGTAGCTGGTGCGCAATGCGGTGAGCGCCGGCACGACGCGGGGCCGCCACTCGCCCGACATCAGCAGTCCCAGCACCCACGCGCCCGCCAGCAGCACGAGATCGATCAGCACCACCAGTGTCCCGCGCACGAGCAGCGCCCAGGGGCCGCGCAGATTGACCCGCACGTGCACGTGGCGCACGCCGCCCGGCAGTTCGATCCGGCGCTCGCCGTGGGTCGCCCATCCCACTCGCGTCCAGAATTGCGGGCTGCTGGCTGCGGCCGGCTCCGGGCTGGGGAGGGAGAGGGAGATGGCATACGGCGGATCGACGCGCGGGTCGCCCCGCAGGAAGCGCGCGACGCGATCGGGCGGCATCAGCAGCGTGCGGGGGCCTACGCCGACCGTCAGCCGGTCCCCCGACGCGAGCGGCGCCACCAGCACGTAATGCACGCCCGGAACCCGCTCGAGCCGCTCCACCCGGATCCCGGCGTCCCCCCCCCCCGAGCGCGCCAGCGCCGCGAGCAGCGGCGTGGGCAGATCGAGCCCCGCGAGCCGGATCTCCGCCTGCACCGCGCCGTTCGGCGACCAGAGCGCGAGGAGCGCGGGATAATTACCCGCCGCGAGGGGCGAGCTCAGCCACAGGGCGTACAACCCGCTCGCCGCGCGCGGCGGCGCGGCGACGGACGCCTGGCGGCCGAGTCGCTCGAGCAGCGCCACGGCCACGGCGTCGTCTTCCCGACCCACCTGCTGCGCGTCCCGTTCCGCGAGCGCGAGCCGTCCCTCGAGCGCGGCCCCCCAGGTGACCAGGGCGGCGGCCGTCCCGGCGACGACGGCGATGCCCGCGAGTGCCCAGCGCCGCGGCGCCGGCACGATGACCCCCGCGAGCGCCGGGAGCCACAGGAACGTGTACCACTCGGGCCACGCGCCGTACGGACTCCACAGCCACAGGCCGGCCAGTGCCGCGAAGGCCGCCCACAGGGCGGCTGCGGGCACCGTCCACGGCACGCGCACCGGCTGCTCCGCCCCGCGCACCAGCGCGGCCGCGCCGAGCACGAGCGCCATCGCGGCGGTCGCGAGCGCCGCCTGCCATGACAGCCAGAGCACCAGGCTCACACCCGCGGCCGGCGGAGCGATCCCCCGACCGAAGTAGCGCACCAGGTACGGCGCCGCCAGCACGAGGACGGCGGCGCCGACGAACGACCACCAGCGCCGAGCCACGCCGCGGCGCCACAGCACCCCCGCCGCCACCAGCAGCACGAGGCTGCTCACGGCGAGCGTCCCCGCGGACGTGCTGAACGGACCCAGCAGCGGACGGTAGAACGTAGCCGGGGAGAACAGCGCCGCGAGCCCGAGCGGGGCCCGCGCCAGAACCCAGGCGCCGACCGGAAGCAACGCCCAGCGCCAGCGGCCAGGCGGGGCCGCGATCAAGAGCAAGCCGAACGCGAGCACGAGCACGCCGCTCGCTATCCCTGACCAGCGCGCCAACGCCTGGAGCTTCGCCTCTCCCTGCCCCGGCGTCACCGGCTGCACACTGAACAGGGTGTCGCCTCCGGGCGTCGCGTAATCGAACACGTCGGGCCCCGCGGGCGCGGAGCCCGGGGCAAAGAAGCGCAGGACGACGCCGTAGCGCCGCTCGAACTCCGTGCTCACCGCACCGGAGCGATCCGCTGCCGGCACGGCGTCCAGCAACACCGTGCCCACGACCGTCCCGCCCGCCTGCGTCTGGCGGCGGGCCTCCAGCGTCACGTAGAATGGGGTAATGGTGGCCCGTAATTCGGCGGTATCGGAAGCGGGGAGGAACCGGTGCCGGCCGGCCCAGACCCAAGGTTGGCCGGCGGCGTCGCTGATGAGGAGACCGCGCTCAGGCACGCCCATCTCCGACCCGACCGCGCGCGCCGCCTCCCGGAAGGCCCGTGCGCGGGGCAGCAGCGCGGCCGTCATCCCGCGCTCGCCCAGCCGCCGCGCCTCGCGCAGCGCGTCGGACAACGTCGCCTCCAGCACTTCCGACGCCTGGGTGATGCGCGCTTCCCGCCGGCTCGGCCAGCAGCACTCGATGCGCCGCACGTCGAGCACGGCGGCCACCAGCACAGCCCCGAGCGCCAGACTCGCCAGCGCAGCCAACCCCGCGGCGGCGACCGCACCGGAGTCTTTGAGGGCGCCGCGGGCAGACCACGCCCACAGCCCTCCCACCGCCACCCCCGCTGCGCCCGTGACCCACGCCCAGGCCGGCACGGCCCCGCCCCCGTGCAGCCACTCCGCGGCGGCCACGCTGGCCACCGCGCCGGCGATCACGACGTGAGCACGCCGCTGCACCTGAAGTCCCTCGCTCCCAACGAGGTACGCGCCATCCTCGCGCGCGACCCGCGTCTGATCGTGCCGGTGGGCACGTGTGAACAGCACGGCCCCCATCTGCCGCTGGGCTGCGATACCATCATCGTCGAGCGGCTGGCCGATGACCTGTCGTCCCGGGTTCGCATCCTCCGCGCGCCGACCGTCGAATATGGCGTCAATACCGCCACGAAACGACCCTACCCCGGCAACGCCACCGTCCGGCGCAAAACCCTGCACCGCTGGATGAACGACTTGCTTGGCTCCTGGGAGCTGAGCGCGGTCGAGGAGTTCATCATCCTCACCGCACACGGCCACGATCCACACCAGGAAGCCCTGTCCACTTTGCGGACCCACCGCGCCCGGGTCTTCACCGTGGACATCTTCGCGCTTGATTTCACCGGCCACCTGGACGACGTCGACGGCCCCATGCATGGCGGCGAGCTCGATACGTCGCTGCTCCTATATCTTGCCCCCCACCTCGTGCGGATGGAACTCGCCCAGGACTTCCTTCTCCCCGACAAAGAACGGGCCAAGTACCGCCGCGGCTCCACCGGCGCCCTCCCCGCGATCTCTCCCGGGTCGCTCGGCCGCCCTACCATCGCCAGCCCCGAGAAAGGCAGGCGGCTGTATAAGGTGATTTGTGACCGCATCGCCACGCGAGTGCTGGGAGAGGCCGGGGCGTGATCGCTCTGCTCGTCGCCCTCACCCTGCTCCAGGCGCCTGACGAAGGCACCTTCGTCGTGCGCCAAGATACCCTGGAGGTCGCTCGCGAGACGTTCCGGCTCGCGAGCGGCCGCCTCTCCTCCGGCGGCAGCGGGTGGACGCTCGCCACGACGGTCCGCTACGATCGCACGCGCCCGGTCGTGGTGCTGTCCCCGCTGCTCGAAGTCGCCCTCGATTCGCTCCCGCTCACCCTGCAGTACGACGTAGCCGATCCGCGGGAACCCGTGCGGATCCTCGGCCAGCTCGGCCGCGGCCGGTTCACCGTGCGGGTGCTGGCGCGCGCGTCGGAGCGGGCGCGCGAGTTCCCCGCCACCGGCCGCACCGTGGTGCTCGACGATTCGGTGTTCGCGTTGTACCAGATCGCCGCGTGGCTGGCCGGACCTGAACCCGTGTCGGTCACAGCCATCGTACCCCGCGGCGCGCGACGCGAGCTCCTCACGATTCAGGATCTCGGGATCGCCGAGACGACGCTGAACCGGGCTCGCGCCACACTGCGACACGTCACCGTCACAGGCGGGGCCAACCAACAGGTGGACTTGTGGTTGGCACCCGACGGCCGGCTGTTCAAAGTTGCGGTCCCCGCGCGACATGTCGCGGCCGAACGCGCCACTTCGCCTTGACCGCCCGAGTTCTAACTAGTTACGTTACCGCGATTTACAATGTCTGACCTAGCCGTCGCAGGTCGAAACCCGGGAACCTGCCCGCGCGTACGGGGTGGCGACCTTCGACCCGATTACTAAAGGAAGACCATGAGACACCTGCTGTATGCCGCCGGGCTGTTGCTGTGCCCCGCGGTCGCGCCGGCCCAGCAGACTGCGCCCGCGACCCTGCCGCTCGCCGACGCCATCGCCATCGCCCGTGAGCACAACCCCACTTACCGGCAGGCAGCGAACAACCGCGCGCCGGCGGCCTGGGCAGTGCGCGGCGCGTTCTCCAGTCTCCTGCTGCCGAGCGTCACCGCGTCGGGCGGCATGAGCTACGCCGGCCCCGGCGAGCAGACGTTCCTCAGCTCGAGCTTCTCCCAGAGCATCTCGACGGTCTCGTCCTATTACAGCCTCGGGCTCAACTGGGAGCTCTCCGGTTCGACCCTGTCGCAGCCGGGACTTCAGAAGGCGCAGCAGCACGCGACCGAGGCCGACATCAACGGCGCGGCGCGAGCGCTCGAGACTGCGGTGACCCAGCAGTATCTCAGCGTGCTCCAGGCGCGAGAGAACGCCGGGGTGGCCCGCAAACAGGTGGAGCGGAACGAGGAGTTCTTGAAGCTCGCGCACGCCCGCTTCGACGTCGGTCAGGCGACGCTGATCGACGTGCGCCAGGCGCAGGTCGCGCGCGGCCAGGCGCAGGTCGGCCTGCTGCGCGCGCAGACGCTCGTGAACGTCGAGAAGCTCCGGTTGTTCGAGCAGCTCGGCGTCACCCCCCCGGTGGACGTGGAGGCGGTGCAGCTCACGGATACGTTCAGCGTGCGGGCCCCACACTGGCAGCTCAACGAGCTGCTCGCGATCGCCGAGGACCAGAACCCTTCGCTCAAGGCGCTGCGCGCCCGCGAACGGGCGGCGGCCTGGGGAGCACGAGCGGCCACGTCCAGCTACGCCCCGTCGGTCTCCCTCTCGGCCGGCTGGTCGGGGTTCACCCAGCAGTTCACTGACGTGGACCCGCTGATTCTGAGCGGGCAGGCTGCCGCTGCCGGGCAGGTCGCCGCTTGCGAGACCAACGACTCAATCCGCGCCGGGGTCGGGCTGGCGAGGCTCGGCTGCACTGGTTTCCAATGGAACCCCAGCGTGGACGAGGGGGCGCTCCGCGCGCGCAACTCGGTCTTTCCCTTCGAGTTCACGCGGCAGCCATTCCAGGCGCGGCTGAGCGTTACGCTGCCGTTGTTCACCAATTTCTCGCGCACCCAGCAGGTCTCCGAGGCGCGCGCCCGCCACCGTGACCTCGAGGAGTCGGTGCGCGCGCGCGGGCTCGCGGTCCAGACCGAAGTGAGCCAGGCCTTCCTGACGCTGCAGGCGACGTATACCGCGGTCGCGATTCAGGACACGAACCGCGCGGCAGCGGCCGAGCAGCTGCAGCTCGCCACCGAACGCTACCGCGTCGGCTCGGGCACCTTCTTCGAGCTGCTCGACGCCCAGGTGGCCGCGCTGCGCGCGGAATACGATTTCGTGAACGCCGTGTACGACTACCACAAGACCCTGGCCACGCTGGAAGCGGCGGTCGGCCGGTCACTGCGCTAAACGAGAGGATCGGACGAACATGTCCAAACGGAACAAGGTGCTGGCGGGAATCGGCGGCGTCGTGCTCATCGGCGTCCTGGTCATGGTGAGCGCGAGCGCCCGCCGCGACCGCGGCGTCGAGGTGCGGTTCGAGAAGGTCGGCCGCCGGGATCTGGTCGCGGCCGTCACGGCGAGCGGCAAGATCCAACCCAAAAAGAAGGTGGACGTGAGCGCCGACATCACCGGGCGCATCACCCGCCTCGCGGTGCGCGAGGGCGATTACGTGCAGCGGGGTCAGTTCTTGCTGCAGATCGACCCCACGATCTTCGAGTCCAACTTGCAGCGGGCCCGGGCGTTGCTGGCGTCGGCCGAGGCGAGCGCGGTCCAGGCGAAGGCCAATCGGGACCAGTCCGACCGCGCCCTGCGGCGGACCAAGGAGCTGCGGGAGCAGAACCCCAACCTGGTTTCTCAAGAACAGCTCGAGCAGGGGTTGACGGCCTTCGAGGTCGCCGAGGCCCTCGCCAATTCGGCCCAGCATCAAGTGGACCAGGCCCGTGCCGGAGTCCAGGAAGCGCGGGACCAGCTTGGCAAGACCCACATCGTCGCGCCGATGTCGGGCCGCGTGACACGACTCGCCGTCGAGGAAGGCGAAGTGGCTGTTCCCGGCCTCTACTCGCGCGAGACCGGTCTGCTCCTCACCATCTCCGACCTCTCGGTGATCCAGGTGATGGTGCAGGTGGACGAGACCGACGTGGTGCGGTTGCACCTGGCCGACTCGGTGGAGGTGTCGATCGACGCCTTCCCCGACACGACCTTTTTAGGCCGCGTGACCAAGATCTCCGACAGCGCGATCCTCACCGCCGGCAGCGCCTCGCTCACCGGCCAGAGCGACCGGGCGGTGGACTACGAGGTGGAGATCACGCTGGGCAATCCGCCCGCGGACGTGCGCCCCGACCTCTCCGCGACGGCCCGGATCGTGACCGACACTCGCAAGCAGGGGTTGTCGATCCCCATCATCGCCCTGACGGTGCGGGAGAACACCCCCCTCTCCACCGAAAACCGCCCGGCGGACACGACGACCACAAGCAAGAAGAAGGAGGCGGAAGGCGTGTTCGTGGTGAACAACGGGGTGGCCTCGTTCCGTCCCGTCAAGGTGGGGATCGCGGGCGACGAGTACTTCGAGGTGGTCGAGGGCCTGAAGGAAGGCGAGACGATCGTGGCCGGGCCCTACCAGGCGATCCGCGACCTCAAGGACAACACCCACGTCAAGGCCGCCCGCCAGGGCTCGGACACCGCACGCGCGAGGGCCTCGTGAGCCTCGCGCAGCAGTTCCGCACGGGAGACACGCCGCTCCCCGACATCATCATCCTGACGCACAAGCTCGCGCGGGCGTACGACATGGGCGGCGAGGTGGTTCGCGCGCTGCGCGGCGTCAGCCTGCAGATCCGTCGCAACGAGTACGTGGCGATCATGGGCCCATCCGGCTCCGGGAAGTCCACCCTGATGAACCTGATCGGCTGCCTCGACACCCCGACCGGCGGCGAGTACTGGCTCAACGGGCAGAAAGTGTCCGACCTGGGGGATGACGCCCTGGCGCGCATCCGCAACAAGGAGATCGGGTTTGTCTTCCAGACGTTCAACCTCCTGCCCCGCGCCACGGCGCTGCACAACGTAGAGCTGCCACTGATCTACGCCGGGCTGGGGGCGAAGGAGCGACGCGCCCAGGCCGCTCAAGCGCTCGAGCGGGTCGGCTTGGGTGACCGCATGGAGCACCGCCCCAATGAGTTGTCGGGCGGCCAGCGGCAGCGTGTCGCGATCGCCCGCGCGCTCGTCAACGACCCGAGCATCCTGCTCGCGGACGAGCCGACCGGCAACCTCGACTCGGCCACGTCCGGTGAGATCATGGAGGTGTTCGGCGCGCTGCACCGCCAGGGTCAGACCGTGGTGATGGTGACCCACGAGCACGACATCGCGGCCCACGCGGCGCGGGTGGTGACCCTGCGGGACGGCCTCGTGGCGACGGATCAGCGGCAGGCGGCCTGAGTGGCGTTCCTCGAAGCCGTCCGGCTGGCCCTGCAGACGCTGCGGGCGCAGAAGCTGAAGAGCGGCTTCTCCCTGATTGGGGTGTTCATCGGGGTGGCGTTCTTCATCGGCGCCTGGTCGATCACGAACGGCATCAATGTCTACATGACTGAGAAGTTCGCCGGCACGATCATCGGCGTGAACACCTTCCACCTGCGCCGCCGGCCGAACTTCACGCCCAACGTCAGCGACTCCATGTGGCGGGCGTGGGCGCGCCGGCCCCGGATCACGTTCGGCGACGCGGAGGCGGTGGCCGCTGGCCTCACCGTGCCGGTGCTCTCCGCGTGGCAGTCGTCCGACAACGTGACGATCGAGGCCAACGGGAAGCAGGTGCGGGACGCCGACGTGACCGGCGCCACCGAGCGCTACTTCGAGATCAAGAACCTCCCCATCGCGCAGGGCCGGGCGTTCTCCGCCCAGGAAGCACGCAGCGGCGTGCCGGTCGTCGTGATCGGCTCCGAGGTGGCGGACAAGCTCTTCGCGGGCCGGGACCCCATCGGCAAGTCCGTGCGGATCGGCGGCAAGCCGTACCGCGTCATCGGCGTGGTCGAGCCACAAGGGAAGCTGTTCGGCTTCTCGCTCGACCGCTTCGCGGTAGCCCCCGCCCTGTCACCCGTCCAGGACCTCGTGAACCCGCCCGGCGTGGTGGACGCGCTCATCGTCAAGGCCGGCTCGGTCGCCCAGATGCGCGACGCAATGGCCGAGGCCGAAGGCATCATGCGCAGCCGCCGGCATCTGCGACCGCGGCAGGACAACAACTTCGTGCTCGAGACCTCCGAAGGCGTGCTCGAGTTCTGGGGCGGGATCCAGCGGATCCTGTTCGTGTTCGGGCCGGCGCTCGTGTCGATTTCGCTCGTCGTGGGCGGCATCGTGATCATGAACATCATGCTGATGGCCGTCGCGGAGCGGACCCGGGAGATCGGCCTGCGGAAGTCGCTCGGGGCCAGGCGGCGGGACATCATGCGGCAGTTCCTGGCCGAGTCGGTGACGCTCGCCGGCCTCGGGGGCGCGCTCGGCGTGGTCACCGGGGTCCTGTTGACGTTCGCGCTCAAGGCCGTCTCACCGCTGCCCACCACGCTGTCCGGGGTGTCCATCGTCCTGGGTCTGATGCTCGGCGGCCTGACGGGCATCGTCGCCGGCGTGTACCCGGCCAGCCGGGCCGCCCGGCTGGATCCGATCGTCGCTCTGCGACAGGAGTGAGCGCGTGACGTCGCTGTTCGAGGGAGTCGGGATCGCGCTTGGGTCGCTGCGGGTGCACAAGATGCGGGCCGCGCTCACGATCTTGGGCGTCGCGATCGGCGTCATGGTCGTGATGGTGATCGGCTCCTTGATCGCCGGGTTCAACAAGGGCCTGTCCGACATGCTCGAGACCCTCGGCCCCAAAACCTTCTACGTCGGCCGCTTCTGGGGCGGCGCCGGGAACGAGGACCCGGACGACCCCAACCCTTGGCGCCGCCGGCCGCCGCTCACCATCGCGGAAGCCGAGCGCCTGGAGCAACTCCCGACCGTCAAGTTCGCGGTGGTGGACGAGAACGCCAACGCCGACATCGTCTTCGAGGGCAAGCGTCTCGGCGCGGTGAGTATCCAGGGGCGGGACGCCGATTGGCCCAAGGTCGCGGGGGGGGACATCTATCCCGGCCGCTCCTTCAGCCCCCTCGAGGACAAGGCCAACGCGTTCGTGGTGGTGATCAACATCAAGGTGTCCGAGCAGCTGTTCGGGGAGCGCGACCCGATCGGGCATCGCATCAAGATCGCGGGCCTGCCCTACGACGTGATCGGTGTCTACGACCCGCCCACCGGTCTCTTCGGCGAGGGCGACCAGAACGAAGTCTTCATCCCCTACGGCACGCTGGTGAAGAACGTCCCCTACCGGCCGGACTGGATGGACTTCTTCGTGGCGCCCGAGGACAGCGTACCGATCGAGCGGGCGATCGACGACGTGACCATCGCCCTGCGCACCATGCGGGGCCTGCGGCCGGGCCAGCCGAACAACTTCGACGTCGTCACGCAAGAGAAGTACCTCGAGACGGTCAACAGCATGACGAGCGTCTTCAAAGTCATCATGATCGTGTTGTCGATGGTGGGCCTCATGGTCGGCGGCATCGGCGTGGTCGCGATCATGATGATCTCGGTGACCGAGCGGACGCGCGAGATCGGCGTCCGTAAGGCGCTCGGCGCCACGCGGCGCGAGGTCCTGTGGCAGTTCCTGGTCGAGGCCGCCACGCTGACCCTCGTGGGGGGTGTCATCGGCATGACCGCCGGCGGGCTGATCTCGCTGCTGCTGGCCGCCGCCACGCCGATCCCGGCGTATGTCCCGCTCGGCTCGGTGATCGTGGCCCTCGTCGCGGCCGCGTTCACGGGCCTCCTCTTCGGGATCTACCCCGCCAGCAAGGCCTCCCGGCTCGATCCGGTCGAAGCGCTGAGATACGAGTAGTGCCCTTCTTCGAAGCGATCCGCCTCGCCCTGCAGACCATCCGTGCCCAAAAGCTGAAGAGTGCGTTTTCGCTCATCGGGGTGTTCATCGGCGTCATGTTCTTGATCGCCGTGGTGTCGATCGTCGAGGGCATGAACCGCTACATGACCGACAAGTTCGCGGGCACGTTGCTGGGCGTGAACACGTTTCGCCTGCGCCAGTTCCCCGACGTCCAGATCGGCGAGACCACCGACTCGATGTGGCGCGCCTGGACCCGCCGCCCCCGCATCAGTTACGTGGACGCCGAGGCGGTCGCCCGAGGGATCCGGGTGCCCGTGATCACGGCGTGGGAGTCGAGCACGCGGGCGACGCTCACCTACGGCCGGAAGCAGGCCAAGGACATCTCGCTCACCGGGGCGTCCGACTCCTACTTCGACATCCGCAGCTTCCGGATCGAGCAGGGGCGCGCCTTCACGGCACAGGAGGACCAGAACGGCGTGCCCGTCGTGGTCCTGGGACACGAGCTGGCCGACAAGCTGTTCGAGGGCCAGGACCCGCTCGGCAGGGAGGTGAAGGTCTTCGACCTGAGCTTCCGGGTGATCGGCGTCGTGGAGAAGCAGGGCAACCTGCTGGGGCTATCGCTCGACAAGTTCGCGATCGCCCCGGCGAACTCGCCCGTGAAGCGCTGGGTCAACCCGCCGCGGGTGATCGACGCGCTGGCCGTGAAGGCGGGGACGCAGAGCGAGATGCGCGAGGCGATGGCGCAGGCCGAGGCGATCATGCGCAGCCGCCGGCACTTGCGCCCGCGGGACCCCGACGATTTCGCCCTCGAGACCGCCGACGAGGTGCTCGACTTCTGGGGCAAGATCAGCCGCGTGTTGTTCCTGGCCCTGCCCGGCCTCGTGGCGGTGTCGCTCGTCGTGGGCGGGATCGTCATCATGAACATCATGCTCATGGCGGTGGCGGAGCGCACCCGCGAGATCGGACTGCGGAAATCGCTCGGGGCGCGACGCAGCGACATCCTACGCCAGTTTCTGGTGGAGGCGACCACGCTGGCCACCGTGGGGGCAGCCGTGGGCGTCGCGACGGGGATCGGCCTCGCGAGTCTCATCGCCGCGGTGACTCCGCTGCCCGCGAGCGTGGCGCCGTGGTCGATCGTCGTGGGAGTGGCGCTGGGGGCCGGGGTCGGCATCGCAGCCGGCGTGTACCCGGCGAGCCGGGCGGCACGCCTCGATCCCATCGCCGCACTGCGGCAGGAATAGGCGATGACCCAACTGTTCGAGGGCATCGGGATCGCGCTGGGCTCGCTGCGCGGCAACAAGGCCCGCGCCGCCCTCACGATCCTGGGCATCGCCATCGGCGTGATGGTCGTGATGATCATCGCGTCGATGATCAGCGGCATCAACCGCAGCGTGCAGCACACGTTCGAGTCGATCGCCCCGCGCACGTTCCTCGTCTGGCGCTGGTTCCAGGCCGGCGTGAACATTTCCGACGGCTCCGAAGAAACAAGCCCCTGGCGGCGCAACCCGGCCATCTCCGGGGAGGAAGCCGATCGCATCGCCTTGCTGCCGAGCGTCCGCTACGTGACACGGCGCGACGAGAGCTCGGCGCGGGTGGAGTTCGGCGACCTGGCGCTCGAGTCGGTGAACATCTCCGGGCTCTCTTCGCAGTGGGTCGAGGTGAACGGCGGCGATGTGTATCCCGGCCGGACGTTCACGCGGCTCGAGGACCTGGCGAACAGCCGGGTCGTGGTGATCAACAAGAAACTCGAGGCGCAGCTGTTCCGAGGCCGCGACCCAATCGGCCACACGATCAAGATCGCGGGCGTGCCGTTCGAGGTGATCGGTGTCTATACCCCGGCCCCCAGCCTGTTCAGCGGCGCCAGCCCGCCATTCGCCGGCATCCCGCACGGCGCGTTCGAGAAGTACGTCCCCTTCTGGAAGGGCTGGATGAAACTGGCCATCGCGCCGGTCGAGGATGTGCCGCAGCAGCAGGCGATCGACGAGGTGACCGCCTTGCTCCGCTCGATGCGAAGCCTAAAGCCAGCGCAGGAGAACACTTTCTCGATCATCACGCAGGACAAGCTGCTCGACACCTGGCAGCAAGTCACGGGCGTCTTCTTCCTCGTGATGATCGCGCTGTCGTCCATCGGGCTGATGGTGGGGGGTGTGGGTGTGGTGGCGATCATGATGATCTCGGTCACCGAGCGCACGCGCGAGATCGGCGTGCGCAAGGCGCTGGGGGCGACCAAGCGGGAGATCCTGTGGCAGTTCCTCGTCGAGGCCGCGACCCTCACCCTGGTGGGCGGCGCGATCGGCATGCTCGTCGGCGGGACGGTCGCGTGGGTGCTGTCGAAGGCCACCCCGATTCCGGCGTACGTGCCGATCTGGTCGATCGTCGTCGCCCTCGCCGCCTCGGTGCTGACGGGGATCGGGTTCGGGCTATATCCCGCCAACCGGGCGGCGCGGCTGGATCCAGTGGAGGCCCTCCGCTACGAATAGGCCCCCCCCTTAGTTTTCAGGCCCATGCAATTCACCGAAGCCGTTCGCCTCGCGCTGCAAGGCGTCTGGAGCCACAAGCTTCGGTCCTTCTTTACGCTGCTGGGCATCATCGTGTCGGTCGCGTTCCTGGTCGCGGTGGTGGCGGTGATCCAGGGGATGAACGCGTACGTCCGCGAGCGGATCGCGGGGGCGATTGTCGGCATCAACGCCTTTCAGATCCGGCGGGACCCCATCGAGATCGGCTTCATCGACGACGAGGAGTTCCGGAGGCTCCAGCGACGGCCGATCATCGCCGCAGAGGACGTGCCGCACGTAGAGCGCGCCCTCCCCGATGCGCAGGCGATCGCGCTGCAGTCGGGTTGGCCGACGCCGATGGCGGACGTGCAGTGGCGCAATCGGACGGTGGGCGACGTGTTCATATTCGGGGTGACGCCGCCGTTCGTGCTGGTCCAGGACTACGCCTTCGCCGCGGGCGAGGCCCTCACCGAGGTGGATCTGCGCCAGCGACGTCT
>JACOVF010000128.1 GCA_016177465.1 Gemmatimonadota bacterium | reverse complement strand
TCTGATTGATTCCGTCGCCCCAGTTCGTGAGCCTGTTCTTGTCGCAGACGCCGCCGGTAATGACGGGTTCAGTCGTGTAGGTGCCGCCGGAGAGCGTGATGGACGCCCGGGCCGCGAGCTGGTTGTAGTCCACGTCCCCGTACTGGGTGAAGGCGGAGCTGGTCAGCGTCGGGTCGTTCACCACCGTCGGCGTACCGGTGACCGTGGCGTTCCCCGAGGTCGTCACCGTGCCCGTGCTCGTCGTGCGGACGCCGGCCCGGTTCGTGTCGAGCGGGTCGCAGTCGGTCCAACTCGGTGGCAAGTGGTCGTTGCCGTCCACGGCGGCGTTTCCCGACAGATCCACGTTGCCTTGCGTGGTCAGCGAGGCGTTGATGTTGATCTGGAGTGGGCGGATGCGCGTGATCATGCCGAGCCGCTGGCGGGCGCCGCCGCCGCGGATCCGGTTGGCGCGGCTCATCGAGTCCGCGCCGGTGACGTCCAGCAGGTACAGGTTCGGGTTCAGCTTGTAGACGACGCCCCCGTAGGAGCCCGTCCCCGACGGGGATCTGGTCTGCGCGACCTGAATCGAATCGCCGGGATACGTGCCCCGCTGGTTAATGGCCACCGGGTTCCAGGTCCGGACGACTTCCGCCAGGCCCGCGTCGGCGATGCCGAAGGACTGCTGCACGCGCTTCGTGTTCTCCGCCACCCGCTGCTCCTGGGTGCCGGCGAAAAACGCCCCGGCGACCAGCGCGCCCACGACCACCAGCGCGAAGATGGCGACCGCGAGCGCCATGCCGCGCTCATCCCGAAGAATCCGCTTCATACAAGCTCCTTGTTCGTGAGTCGTGCGTCGTGCGTGGTGCGCGGGGTCGACTCACGACGCACCACGCACGGTTCTCTCAAAACCGCCGGTTGTTCCGCAACGCCACCCGGGTCGTCACGCTGTCCACCGGGCGGCCCAACGAGCCGTCCGTCTGGCGGACGGGCTGCGCCGTCTGGCCGCGGACCTGGACATCGATGCTCGCGACCAGCGTCGGCGCGGCGGTGATCGCGCCGGTCGAGTCGCGATAGGCCAGCTCGAACCCGTTCGCGAGGACGGGCCCGACCAGGGGCTGCGTCACGCCGGCGATCTCCTGGCCGATGTAGTACTGCCCATCCGGGGCCTGATAGAGGCGGTAGGTCACCCGCTCCCACCCGCGGACGGGGGAGCCGATCTGGATCCGGCCGGTCTGGTTGATCTGTCCGGCCCCGAAGCCGAGGTTCGTGGTAAGGAGCTGTCCGGGCGCGGCATCGGCGGTGGGGCACACAGCCGGCGCGATCGCCGTGATGCGGCCGGGAATCCAGCCGTCATCGTTGCGGGTGGCCTGGTCGCCCTCGTAATAGACGAAGATCGAGTCCGTGGCCGTATTGAAGTTCCGCATGGCGAAGAACGGCTGGTTCCGGATGATCAGCTGCGGGTTGGCGACGCCCAGCGCCGGCGTGTTGCACAGGATGGCGAGCTGCCGCATCGCCCGGATGGTGATCGACGACGCCGACATCGCGATGATGTCGCCATCGTAGGCGTCCAGCTCCCGGAGCTCGCCCGGCAGGATGCTCACGGCCGCCCGTACGTTCTGCTGCAGGTCGATGCGTTGGGTCTGCGCCTGATAGATCCGCTGGTTGTTCACGAGCACCCGGTAGATCCCGGCGCTGACGATACCCAGCAGGACGAGCGCGACGAGCAGCTCGACCAGGGTCATGCCTCGACGGCTTAGCGCAGACATGAGATCGAAGTCTCCAGGGAGTCGAGCCGGACCCGGTTCTGGATGGTCCGGTAGTAGGAATACAGGCGGACTCGATGAGTGCTGTTCCCGGGGTCGCTCCAGGTCCACCAGTTCAACGCGACCGGCCGGCTGCCGCGGTACAGGTACTCGACCCCGCTGGTGCGGGTGAGGCAGCCGGTGGAGCGCAGTAGTTCCATCCGCTGGGCGGCGAAAATCGCCGCCTCGGTGGAGCGCTGCCCGCGGCCGATCATCCGCGTCACGAGCGCCGCCGTGGACACGAGCCCCAGGAGCCCGACGGTGAGCACGAT